>DJYL01000130.1 GCA_002448495.1 Pseudoselenomonas ruminantium
TATTCTGCAGGGCAATGACAAGACGAGCTGGATGCTGATTATCCCGGTGGGTATCGTTTATTTCTTCCTGTACTACTTCGCGTTCTCCTTCTTAATCAAGAAGTTCAACTTCAAGACGCCGGGCCGTGAAGATGATGATGAAGAAACCAAGCTCTACACCAAGGCTGATGTGAATGCCCGCAAGGCCGGTGAAAACGGCTCTGATGAACTGAGCAGCACGATTGCCCGCGCTTTGGGCAGCAAGCGCAACATCACTTCTGTGGATTGCTGTGCAACCCGTCTGCGCTGCTCGGTAGCCGATTCTTCGCTCGTTGACCAGAAACTCTTGAAGGCCACCGGCGCTTCCGGCGTTATCGTCAAGGGCACGGGCGTACAGGTCATCTATGGCCCGAAGGTTGCGGTGATTAAGTCCAATCTGGAAGAATATCTGGTAACGGCTCCGGAAGTCGAAGCTGGCGAAGAAGCTCCGGTAGTGGAAGAACCTGCTGTACAGGAAGAAACGCCGGTGGCTGTTCATGGTGACCATGAATTCTACGCACCGGTAGCTGGTACGGCGCATGCCATCACGGAAGCTCCGGACGCAGCTTTTGCCGGCAAGATGATGGGCGATGGCTTCTTCATTGCTCCGGCTGATGGTACGGTTGTGGCTCCCTGCGATGCCGAAGTCATGTTTGTCTTTGATACGAAGCATGCCATTGGCATGAAGGCCGCTGACGGCACGGAATTCCTGATTCACTTCGGCGTGGATACGGTAAAACTGGGTGGTCAGGGCTTTGAAACCTTTGTCCAGCAGGGTCAGCAGGTCAAGAAGGGCGATAAGCTCATGCAGGTTGACCTCGATTATGTCAAGGCCAATGCACCTTCGGATGTCTGCCTGGTAATCTTCACCGGCGGTCAGGTGGTTCATCTGGAAAAATCCTATGGCGTCAAGGCTCTTGATGTTGTAGCAACGTATTAAAATCGCATAATGTTCAACTGACGCCCTGCAAGGCATTACAGCTTGCAGGGCGTTTTTGCGTGTGCGCTCGAACATACGACAGCTGCTTCCTTTACATTGCCCGGCAACTTTGCTATACTTAGGAAGTTGAATTTTGAAGTTTGGCTTATATATAATGAGGGGCAGGTAATCATGCGGCAAAAGCGCAGGGGAAAGCGCAGTTACAAGCGGGTAAAGTGGATATTGGGCATTATACTGACGGTGCTGGTGGCGATAGCCGGTGTGATGGCGGCCAATCACCATGGCAGTGACGGCGGGGAAACCTCTGTGCTGGAAGATGGTCTGGTCAAGCATGAGCATATCACGCATGTGCTGCTTCTGGGCGTTGACCGCCGTGAGGGGGATGTAGGCCGCAGCGATACCATGATGGTCGCGGCGCTCGACGAGGACAAGGAAAAGGCCTCCCTGCTGTCTGTTCCGCGTGATACGCGGGTGCAGATTGAAGGCAACGATTACGAGAAAATCAATCATGCTTATGCCTATGGCGGTCACAAGCTGAGTCAGCAGGCCGTGGAAAAACTGCTCGGTGCGAAGATTGACCACTATATCATCATCGATACCAAGGCCTTTGAGCGGATTATTGATGCGCTGGACGGCGTGGATATCAATGTGGAAAAGCGCATGTACTACGAAGACCCCTGGGATGATAATGGCGGCCTGGTGATTGACCTTTATCCGGGCGAACAGCATATGGATGGGAAAAAGGCCATCCAGTATGTGCGCTATCGTGATGGTGAAGGGGATATTGGCCGTATCGGGCGTCAGCAGAAGTTTATGAAAGCGGTACTGGCGAAGGTGATTTCCCCCTCGGTACTGCCGCGTCTGCCGAAACTGGTGGAGGAAGTAAAATCGGCCATTCAGACGGATATGAGCCTTGCGGAATTGATTGAATTTGCCGGCAAGATGAAAAGCATCCATGATAACGGGCTGTCTGCTCAGATGGTACCGGGTCAGCCTGCCTATATCAAGGACGTCAGTTACTGGATTCCCGATATCACGGATTTGCGTGAACTCATGGCTGAGCAGCTGGAACTGACGCTCAGTGATGCGGACAAAGAACGGGCGCAGCAAGATGAAGATGCCTATATGGGCACTTTGCCGAAGGGCCTGCAGCTTTTGGCAAAATCCAAGAGCAATGGTACGGTAGAAACGGCAGATACGCCGAAGGAGCCGGAAAAGACCGAGCCCATGAAGCCCAATGAAATCTCGGTTATGGTCATTAACGACAGCGGCATTAACGGTGCGGCAGCCGAAGTGGCGGAGATTCTGCAGCGCAAGGGCTTTATCATTTCTGGCGTGGAAACGGGCAAGACCAGTTCCCGCACGCAGACCACGATTACCACATCCACCCGCAATACGGATGTGTTCTATGGCATGCCCTTTGCCTGTGTGATTATGGACGGGGGCAGTTCCAATCAGGCTGTGGTGCATATCGGACTGGATTACAAGAAATAATGAAGGCGGAGCGTAGCTCCGTCTTTGTCTATACTGTGAGGAGAATTTATTTTGGGTATATTGAAAGTTAATGGTCTTAAAAAGGCCTTTGGCATAGATGAGTTATTCCATGATGTGAATTTTGAGGTGCGGGGCGGCGACAAAGTCGGTCTGGTCGGCGCCAATGGTGCGGGCAAGACCACCCTGATGAAGATTCTCATGGGGCAGGAGGAAGCCGACGGCGGCTCGGTACAGCTTGACCCCGCCGAAACCATTGGCTATGTAGAGCAGCAGGCGGATTTTGGCGAAGGCACGCTTTATGATGAATTCCGCCGCGCCTTTGACGATATCATCGAGCTCGGCGAGCGCAAGCGTTCCTTGGAAAAGCGCATTGCCGCAGGGGAAGAAGAACTCTTGGACACCTACGGCAAGGTCGTGGAGCGCTTTGAACAGCTGAACGGCTATGAGTTTGACAGCCGCATAAAAAAGGTGGCCTATGGTCTGGGCTTTACGGATGAAGATTTCCAAAAGAATGTCGAGCATTTTTCCGGCGGGCAGAAGACGCGTATCTGTCTGGCCAAGGCTTTGCT
>DJYL01000139.1 GCA_002448495.1 Pseudoselenomonas ruminantium
CGAATCTTGGGAATCTGCCGTAAAAAAGCCAAGGTGATACGCTGCGATTCCGTTCGGGTCGCCTCCAAGGTTTCCTCGTCCAATTTCATGCCATAGCGCAGGGCAATGGCAATCTGTTTATTCAGACGGAAAGCAATATCTTCAATTATCATGGACATATTATTGCGAATATCGTAAATGCGGTAATGCGTATCCTTTACATATCCGGGATAAGCTACTCTGGTAAGTTCGCCAATCAATTCATAGATTACCTTGGTGTCCGGCTGATTGAATACATCCAATTTATCAATATGACGCTCTTTGTCGTAATCAGCTAATATCTCCTGCGTAATGCTCTTTATATCCTGACCAATCAAGTCCTGCATAGAGTTCTCCTCACTAACTTAATACACGAAGATGGCTTCGGCAAATTTGCTTCGCCGAAACCATCACAGTTGCTTTCTTATTATGTTAGCATTGAGATTTTTTCCTGTCAAGGATGTTAAATCTTGAACTGTTTTACAGAAGCTTCCATCCCTTCTGCCATTTCCGTCAGACGACGGCTGGCGCTGGCGATTTCATTCATGGTGGCCGTCTGCTGCTCGGTAGCTGCCGATACGGTTTCGGCTTCTGAGGCTACATTACGGCTCATTTCACTTATTTTATTGATGGCCTCGGCAATGGTACTGGCGTTTTTAGCCAGCCCTGCCACAGTATGTTCCATCTCAGTAGTCTCTCCCGCCACCTGCTCAACCATTTCAGCAATATCCTTAAAGCTGCTGCCGGCACCATTTACGGCGCCCACACCATTTTGCACCTGAGCTACACCATCGTGCATGACCGCCACGGCATTGCGGGCTTTGTCCTGAATGGAACCAATCAGGCTGGAAATTTCGCCTGCCGAGGAGCTGGACTGCTCGGCCAGCTTTCTTACCTCATCAGCTACCACAGCAAAACCACGACCATGTTCGCCGGCACGGGCTGCCTCAATCGCCGCGTTAAGCGCCAGCAGATTGGTCTGCTCGGCAATCTGGGAAATAGCATCCACAATGGCACCAATCTTATCTGATTCATTGCCCAGTTCTTCAATAACCTGCGCCGACTGGCTCACAGAGTGCTCGATAAGCTCCATCTGCCTTACAGCTCCGGTCACCGCCTGCTCACCACCATTGGCCTGATTTTTGGCATCTGCCACCACCTGTCCGGCATGCTCGATGGTCTTTTTGAACCGTTCCATACTTTCCGACAGACTTTCGATATTGGTGCTGGCATTTTCTACTTCCGTGAACTGCTCACTGCAAGCTCCAGCCACATTGACGATAGAATCTGCCACCGAACCGCTGACCTCTGCCGACTGCTCGGAGCTGTTGGTCAGCTGCTGACAGGAGGCAGCCACCTGCTGGCTGGATTCCACAATCTGCTGCATCATATTGCTGACCTGACTCTGCAATTTGTGCAGCGCCCGGCTCATCTCGCCGATTTCATCCGTGCGGTGGAATACTTCCTCCAACGCGTTATTTTCCCGCAAATCACCTGTAGCCATAACGCCCAGACGCTCTGTTACTACATGCAGCGGCCCGACAATGGATTTTGCTGCCATCAGGCCAATTCCGGAGAAGATGACCAACAGAATAATATTCACCAGCAAGGTATTGATAAGCGTAGACTTAAACGCCTCATCTGCTGCCGCCTGTTCTTCAGCTATCCGGGCATCAATATAATCAATCCATACGCCGGTTCCCAACACCCATTTATAGGGTTCAAAAGCTACCGTATAATTGCGTTTGGGCAGCGGCGTTGTTTCATTGGGCTTGGCAAACATCAAGTCCGTATACCCCCCGCCGCTCTTGCGGCCATTTTCAATCATTTCCTTGATGAACTGCTTGCCGGTCGGGTCGGTAAGTCCAATACGGGATTTACCTTCCGTATCGCGGCCTAACAACACCACATTTACCCCATCATAGTTATCTACCCAAAAATACCCCTTGCCATCGTCGTAGCGAAGGTCACGGACTAAATCCGCCGCCATTTTCTTTGCCTGTTCCTCGGTCAGCTCTCCCTTCTGCTGACGGTCATAAACCTGTTTAATGATGGAAACTGCTGTTTCGGTCTCGATTTTCAATTCCCGTTCCACATCTTCCGTTAAAGTCTGCCGTACAGAAGCAACCTGCCGCTCCGATTCCGATTTCAGATTCACGATAAAAGCTGTACTTACACACAAAGTAGTCAGCACCGCAATGCCAATCACCAGCACGACAAATCGTCCCTTTAATGTCATTCCTATCCCTCCAAATCCTCTAATATTACATCTGATAATCAAGATAATTTATCTAGTATGACTATTCGACAACAGCTATTTTATTCCTGCATATAAATTAATTTTTCCCCGCCGAAATTGCCGGTACAAATGCTCTAAATCCCGCATATATTGGGAGCCGTCCATCAGTGGGGATGTACGCATCATGGGCCGCAATTTTTCCCGCAGAACCGTCAGCAAATCCCAATCCCCTGCCAATAAAGCCGCGATTGTCCTGTACTGTTCTGCATTTGCTGCCACCAGTTCGTCCAGTCCTAAATTCCGCAGGAAACTTTCCCCGAACCGCGCCCCATGACGATTCCCCGTCAGGGTTACCACCGGCACCCCCATGTAAAGGGCTTCACAAGTTGTAAGACCTCCGGGATAGGGCGCAGTATCCAGCGCAATATCCATATCCCCATACTCCCGCAGATAATCGGCTGAATAAGGACGCATCTCAATGCGGTCAAGAGGAAGCTGCAGTCTGCGCAGCCGTTCCAGCGTATGGTTCCGTCCTTCCTCCGTGCCCAAAAGCTGATGCTTCAAAAGCAGCCTTGCCCCCGGCACCTGCGCTAAAATCTCCCGCCACAGGCAAAGCATGCCATCATTGACCTTGGCAAAGTTATTGAAGGAGCCAAAGGTAATATAGCCATTTTTCTGACATGGAGGCGGCATTATCTGCGGGAACACTTTATAGGGCTGATAACAGAAATGCGTATGGGGAAGGCGCAGGAGTCTTTCCGTGAAATACGGGGAAGTCTCCTCCGGCGCACAGTAAATATCCGATAAAAAGCCATCGCATTCCTCCAGCCCCGTACTATTAAAATAGCCAATTCCCGAAAGCTGTACAGGCGCTGCACGATAAGCTAAGACCGGCAGGGCATTGCCTGCGGTATGCCCGCCCAGCTCCACAAGGATATCGATTTCATCCTCGCGGATGGCCTGTGCCACAGCCGAAAAATCCTTCCCGGCTAAGTTCCGCCACTGAACAGGGCCGCTGCGCAAATCTTCCGTAACAAAATCACTGCTTCTATTGAGCTGGTAGACAAAAACGGTAAAAGCAGATGTATCATAGTCAAAGATAAAGGGACGCACAAACTGCCCCACGGCATGATCCCGCAAATCAGCCGACAAATAACCCACACGGATTTTTGCATGCTGCCATGAGATTGCCGGATAAGGTTTTATCTTCATCTTTTGTAAATAGTGGCGATATTGGGCATAAAGCGCCTGCATTTTTTCCGCAGATAAATCCTCAATGGCATTGGCTGCAAAAAGGGCATTACTTAATTCCGTCAATTTTCTGCCAATATCCGGCTCAATCTGCACGGACCGTTCAAAGGCTGCCACGGCAGCCTCACTCTGTCCAATCATGCGGTAAGCTGCCCCCAAAAGGCTATAGGCATCAGCCAGTCTTTTTTTATCCTCACTGTCTTCAAAGTCCTGCAACAAATCATTCAACAGGGCAATTTCCGACACATATTTTTTTTGCGCACGCAGAATATATGCCTTCAGCAGACTTCCCAGCAAAACCCGCATCCCCTGCTTTTGCTCAAAGTCCTCTAGCAGCTGCCATGCTTTATCCAACGCGCCTTTCTTATAGCAGCTCAACGCCTGCTCATAAACGGCCAAAAAATCGCCCATATCAACGCTTCCGCTCCCTTACTTATGTTCTTATTCTGTTATGTTCGCCACAAAAAACAATATCCCTGCTCCTTAGAAAATCCGGCTGTATTTGTGTTATACTATAGGCAGCTTATGTATTGAGGAGGTTATCACCATGCGTCTTATTCACACATTCGCCCCCGTTCTGGCCATCAGCTGTCTGCTGCTGCCCGCTGCCGGCTGTGCCGCTCCGGTAAAGGATACCCCCGTAGCCCAGCGTACCATTGAGGGGCGTCCCGCCTTCCCGGACAAAATTCCCGGTGAAATCAATAAAAAAGCGATTTCTGCGGTACATTTCCGCTGTGAGCCGGCCTTTGACCTGCCCATGATGCTGGAAGATGAACATCCGGAGACCATTGCCATTCTGGGCACTGCCGAAGCCAGCCCGGAACAAATGACGACATTTATCCGAAAACGCAATCCCAATCCGAAACTGAACTGCTCCATCGAGGAAATCGTCGACTTCTATTATAAAGAAGCTGCTGTTGAGGGCGTACGCCCTGATGTAGCACTCTGTCAGGCACTCAAAGAAACAGGCTTTTTCGCCTACGGCGGCGATGTATCCCCGAAACAAAATAATTTCTGCGGTCTGGGAGCCGTAGGCCACCATGAGCCGGGCTACAGCTTTGCCACACCGCAGCTGGGTGTCCGCGCCCATATCCAGCATCTTCTGGCCTATACCAAATACCAGCCGCCTGTACAGGAACTGGTCGACCCCCGCTACCAGCATGTGGTCAAGAACCGCCCGGACCTCCATGGCAAGGTGCTGACTTGGACAAAACTCAACGGCGCCTGGGCTGTTCCCGGCAAAAATTATGGACAGGAAATCCTGATGCTCTGGCGGGAAGCTCAAGCTCCCAGTGGCTCTGATGCCTCCCTGGCAGCAGCGCAGCACAAAATGGAAACGCATCCTGATGAAACCGCCAGCCTGATTTACCGAGGTATTGTCTACTACAACCGAAACGATTTTGCAAAGGCCAAAGCAGATTTTGCTGCCGCACAAAAAATAAGCCCGGATTCTGCACCGGTTCTTTTCAATGCTGCTATCACGGCAGAAAAAATGGGCGACCAGAAAGCCGCCCGCCGCATCTATGATGAACTGATTGCCAAACGGCCCAATTTCAATCAGGCCTGGTACAACCGCGCCTTGCTCCGCTACCGTGACCGTGACTATGACGGAGCCATTGCCGACCTGCAAAAACTCCTGCAAATCGAAGCCCGCAGCGCAGATGCACAGAACCTCATCGGTCTTTGTCATATCGGCCAAAAAAAATACAGCGAAGCCTGGAATGACTTCGCTGCTGCCGGCAAGATAAACTCAGCCAATATGAACGTACTGGCTAACCAGTTCATTATTCAGGCATGCTTGAAATAACATTGGAATAGTACAAATAAGCCCAACAAAATGGGCTTATTTATTTACATATAATTTGCATACGAAAAAAGCACCCTTACAGGTGCTTAAACTAACTGGCAACGCCCTATCCTCCCAGTCCGTCTCCAGACAAGTACTTTCGGCGTATGAGTGCTTAACTACTGTGTTCGGTATGGGAACAGGTGGAACCACTCAGCTATCGTCACCAGATATTCATTTGAATGTTATGCACATTCAAAACTATACAGAAGAAATTTCCATGCTTACGAACTTCTTAGGACTGGCTTGTGCCTTATGTTACGTCTTGTAGGAACGTAAAATTTACTTCGTAAATTTTGCATAAGCGATATGTAACGCTTGCGCGTCGCTTCGCTCCTTCAATCGTAACATCCTGCTTAAGTTAAGCCCTCGATTTATTAGTATTGGTCCGCTGCATGCCTTACGGCACTTCCACTCCCAACCTATCTACCTTGTCTTCTTCAAGGAATCTTACTGGATTACTCCATGAGATACTTCATCTCGGGACAGGCTTCACGCTTAGATGCTTTCAGCGTTTATCCCTTCCGGACGCAGCTACCCAGCT
>DJYL01000065.1:0-10853 GCA_002448495.1 Pseudoselenomonas ruminantium
GTGGGTCATTTAGTGCAACGGCGAAAAGCATTACCACCTCCGCCCCACTGCGCTGTAACTTAAAAAATAAAGTTCGTATTGTCAAACTGTAATTTATATGTGTGGATGTTCATTGGGGCTGCTTAATGCAAACAGAGGAACAGCAGGGGGAATATCAGCAGGAGGTAGGCGGCTGTGGTGATGACGAAGGAGGATACGGCCATATCGACGTTGAGCTTGTAGATTTTGGCAGCCAGTACGGCATTGATGGCGGTGGGACAGAAGGTGAGGATGGTGAGGGTTCCGCGCAGAATGGGGTCAGTGATGATGAGCCAGGTCAGGGCGATAAAGATAGCCGGTGTGATGACGAAACGCAGCAAGGTCAGAGTGCGCACATCGCGGGCGTATTGCCGGACTTTGCCAAAGTCGATGAGAAAGCCCACGGGCAGCATGGCAATCCAGGCGGCGATATGGACGAGACTTTGGAAGATGGAGCCTAAGATTTCGGGACGGGCAATGCCGTTGGCGTTTAAGATGAGACCTCCTGCCATGCCCAGAAGGCTCAGCTGGTTGATGGAAAAGAACATTTCCCGAAAGCTGTGGCTGCGGCTGGACTTGCGGACGGCAGCGGTGTGTTTCAGGTAGTAGAACTGAGCCAGAGGAAAAACCACAATACAGAGCAGGACATTCTGTGTGGTGCCAATCAGCTGGGAGTAAGCAAAGCCCTGTTCATTGTAGAGAATGAAGGCGCAGACACCGCCCAAAGTGCCCAGATTGGCCAGCATGGCACTGGCGATAAAAGAACCTCTGTCCAGCAGGTTTTCAATATGCCGGGCAAAGAGCACATAGCCGATAGCTCCCGGCAGCAGTACGAGCAGCATGCCGAATAGAGGCACGAGCAGCAGGTTCCAGGACAGAGGCAGTACCCAGAAGCTGAGCAGCGACAGCGTGGTGTATACACAGATTACATTAAAGCGGATAACCTTATTGATGATGTTTTCCGAAACCCAATGCCGCTGGTGCATAAAATAGCCCACGACCAGCGGCAGGATTAAATCCGTTACCACATAGAGAATACGCATGGTTGTACCGTCCAAAAAATCCACTCCTCCGTATCGAAAAAATTATAGGATTATCCTACCACCTTTTGCTGGCACTGTAAATGGCGTACTGGCAGGAAAATATGCTATAATGAGAGAATGAAATAATAGGGAGGATGGCGGCATGGCAGAAAAAATTAAACCGGAATTATTGCAGTTTTTACAACCGGGAGAATTGCCCTTTAAAATTCTGGTGGTGGAAAGTCTGGTTTATCTGCCCAAATTGCGGGAAATGTTTCCCTGTGCAAAGCTTTTTGCGGTGACGGCGGATGCAGATGCCATGCTGGATTATCAAGGGCTGGGTGTGGAGTTTACGGAACTTAATTATCTGGAGGCGCCGCTTCCTTATGCGTGGGAGTTTTTTGATTATATCATCTCGGATTTGACGCTGGAACAGGCGGGGCATCCGCAGGATATTGCCGCCGGTTTTTCCCGCTTTTTGAAGGAAACGGGCAGTTTTCTGACCAGTTTCCGCAATATCCGCCATTGGTCCCAGCTCATGGATTTGCTGGAGGGGCATTATTACAATGTGGTGGCCCGCCTCTTTGCCCGGCAGGAGTTTGAACGGCTGCTCTACGCCTCTTACTATAAGATGGTCTTTATGGAGCAGCAGAAACGTCCGGCTGACGAAAAAAATCTGCAAAAACTTTTGGCGGCAGGTTTTGACAATGAAGGGGACGATTTGAACACGGAGTTTTATTTGGTGCGGGCAGACCGTTCCATGCCGGAAATGGCGCTGTTGAAATCCATGTACACCAAGGAGCAGCGGCAGCAGCTTTCAACCTATCTGCACCGGATTGAGTATGGTGTGGAGACTGAGAAAAACTGTCGGGAGTTTTGGGCTTTTTACCGGGATACGGGGCTTTTTGCCGATTATACAGCGGCTTTTATCAAACAGGCGGTTTTTCATCCAGCGCGTTTTTACCGGCAGCTGATGGCAGAGACGGCGGCAGAACAGGCGGAAATTGGTTTGTTCCTGCACAGTGCCATGCAAAACGCCACCACGGAGGACGAAGCGCAATATTTACAGGAACTTTTGCAGGAATGGCAGGGGATGCAGAATGCGTGATGAATTGTTGGACGAAACGAAGATTGCCTTTATTACCTGTGTGAATAGCGACGACTGGTACAGTGAATGCCGTCTGTATCTGGAAAGCCTTAGCATACCGGAGGACATGACGGCAGAGTTTATCCCCGTGAGGGGGGCGTCTTCCATGTGTGCCGGTTATAATGAAGGCATGGGAAAGACCAATGCCCGATATAAGGTCTATCTCCATCAGGATACGCTGGTGGTGAATAAACATCTGGTACAGGACTTACGCCATATTTTTGCCGATAAATCTGTAGGGGCTGTCGGGGTGATTGGCTGCCGCAGCCTGCCTGAAAGCGGTGTATGGTGGGATGGACTGAGGACCTATGGACGGGTGCTGCATGCCTGTGAGCCGGAAAGCGTGGTGGATTCCCACTGCCGCGAACCAGAAGGGGAATATCAGGAAGTGGAGGCCGTGGATGGTCTGTTTATTGCGACCCAATATGATATACGTTGGCGGGAAGATATCTTTACGGGCTGGCATCTTTACGATACATCTTTGTGCAAGGAAATGCAGCGGGCGGGGTATAAGGTGGTAGTGCCCAATCAGGAGCAGGATTTTTGGTGTATTCACTGTCCGAAGGAAAAGCCTCTGGCCTATGAGTACAAGGGCTATCAGAAGGCGTTTATCCGCGAATACGGCAGTGAACTTAACCCAGAGGTGTGAGCATGATGGAGCAGAAAGAATTTACCTGTATTGAACCGTCGTATCTGGAAAAATTTTTTTGTGATGGCAGTAAATGCGGTGGTTCTCTTTGCTGTTACGGCTGGCAGCAGATTCTCGATGATGCTGCTCTGGCCCGTTACCGCGCCCTGACAGGCGATGAAGGAGAGAAACTGCGTCAAGGGCTGGTATACTTGCCGGAGGCCGAGAATTTCGGTTTCCGGCACAAAGATGATCACTGTGTATTTTTGCGGGCAGACGGGTTATGCGGCCTGCAAATTCAATATGGAGCACAGATGCTCACGGATGTATGTGCGGAATATCCCCGCAAGACCCGGCTTTTCCCGGAGAACACTTTGGAGCGGGCGTTATGCGTAACCTGTCCGGTAGCGGCTGAACTGATTCTGCAAAATGAAGAACCGATTCAGCTGGTACAGCGGCAGATTCAATCGACCCGCAGCCAGTATTTTCAGCCGGCAGGAGAGGCGGAGAACTTGCAGGTCTTGAATTTTTTTGACTGGCAGGCAAGAGGCATGGAAATCTTACAGGACAGAACCTTGTCCCTGAATCAGCGGCTGAGCATGCTTTTGCAGGAATTGGCTGCGGCTGATGAAAAACTGCCATGGGGCCGGGACACGGAAGACAGCATCTGGACTCCATGGAATCTGGTTCGGCAGGCAGAGTTTTTCTGCCGTTTTACCGCGGGGATTGAGGATAATACGCAGCAGACGCAAAACTATCTGGCTGTGGCTGAAAGCCTTGAACTGCAGAAAATGGATGGGATACGGGCAGAGCTGGAGGAGAAAATCGAACAGTCCTATGGCCTGATGCTGGAAAATTATCTGGTCAATGAATGGTTCAAGGAACTTTATCCCTGTGCGGTTTTGGGGACATACGCTTATAACGGCCTGTATTTTGTGGTACAATGGGAGATATGGAAATTTTTGCTGCTGCTGGAGCTGAATGGGAAGAACGGGCAGGAGGAGGTGCCTGCTGTTATTCGGAGAACCGCCGGATGGCTGGCTTCCCGGCTCAATCACTATACGGCTGCCCGCGATGTACTGATGGAGCTTTTGCGGATAAATAAAGGATAAGTGGGCAGAAGCGTAGAATCAATATAATAATGCGTAGGCATTTAGATAAATCTTGGGAGTTAGTCTGTTTATGGATCATGATACGTTAAATTGGCTTAATCTGGCGGATAAGTTTGCTGGCGAGGGCGACCCGAAGGGCATGAGAGCCTGTGCACGGGAGCTTTGGCAGCTGAATGAGGAAAGCATGGATGGGGCGGCTGTTATGGCTGAAGCGGCTCTTTACACAGGGGACTATGAGGAAGCCCATGCCCTGCTGGACGAAATTCTGCGCAAAAAGCCGCAGCATCTACGGGGACGCTTAGTGGCGGCGGGCTTGGCCGCTGTGGAATTTCGCCTCGATGCGGAAATCCCGGAACTGAATAAGTTGGTTAATGAGTTAGAACGCAAGCTATGGGCACTGACTCCTGATGAACCCTATTATAAAATCATTCTTTATATGCTGCAGAAAGCGCAGGGGTGGCTGGCTGATGCCTATTATCTGGCCGCCCAGCCGGAAAAGTCAGCGGCTTTGATGTTAGCCTATAGTAAAAAAGCGGCCACGAACGAAGAAAAGGCCCTGACCTATAGCAAGTATCTCTTTATGCGCAATTATCGGGAACTTGGTTCTTTGGAGGGCAGGGAATTGGCGGAGCGATATGAGTCCCTGCTGAATGTTACGCCCTACCTGCATGATCAGGTAAAGAAACTCCCCGACAAAAAACTGCGTATAGGTTATTTGTCGCCGGATTTCCGTCAGCATGCAGTGGCTAATTTTGTGGCGCCGCTTTTGAAAAATTTTGATGGCAATCGCTTCAGCGTATATGCCTATTCCACCGGCAAACGGGATGAAGTAACCAAACGGCTGATGGCTTCACCGGTTACCTGGCGTGACCTCAGAGGCCGCAGCCCACGGACAGCCGCACGGCTGATTGCCGAAGATAATATTGATATTCTGGTTGACCTTTCCGGGCACAGCAATGATAACTGCATGCCGATTATGGCATTGCGTCCGGCACCTGTACAGGTGGCTGGTATTGGTTATATGAATACCACCGGGCTTTCTACGGTGGATTACTTCTTGTCCGATGAAGTTTGCCTGCCCAGCGGGGATATGGCTGAACAAGGCTTTACAGAAAAAATCCTGCGCCTGCCGCACTCCCACCTTTGCTATGTACCGGGAGCTGTGCGGGAAATTCCTCCGGCAGGGACAGAAGCACCATGCTTGAAGAATGGCTTTGTGACTTTTGGTTCCTTTAACAATCTGGCTAAGGTGACAGATGAAACCCTGCTCCTTTGGCGGGGAATACTCGAACAGGTTCATAGTTCCAAACTGGTATTGAAAGGGAAAATTTGCAGCATTGATTCAGGCCGGGCCATTTTGCGGGACAGACTGAAGCGTCTCAGTTTTGATTTGGCGCGGGTGGAAATGCGTCCCTATAGTCCGGATTATATGGAACAGTACAGAGATATTGATATCGCTTTGGATACGATGCCGTATAATGGCGGCCTGACTACCTGTGAGGCGCTCTTTATGGGAGTGCCGGTAGTGAGCATCCGCGGGCGCCGTCATGGTTCACGTTTTGGCGCATCTATTTTGGTGAATGCCGGAGTCAAGGAACTGATGGTGGAAAACGACATCAACTATGTGCGCCGGGCGGTGCAGCTGGGCAATTCGCCGGAACTTATCGGTGCGTATCACTCAGGACTGCGGGCAAATCTTTTGAAATCGCCGTTGATGGATGTCAAAAATTATATGCAGGAACTCGAAAGTGGATATTGTGCGATATGGCGAAATTTTTGCACAATATAAAAAACACTTGCTTTTTTGAACAAAACAATATATAATAATAGTTATGGACGTTCTTTTTCTCGGCGTAATCTACAGAAACACTAGGGGACTCAGGGATACAGGGAACATCTAAATATTATTTTCTTTTTAGGTAAGGGGATTATCTTATGGCTTTTGAAGACAAAACACTGGTATGCAAAGAATGTGGGAAGGAATTTACGTTCACCGCTGGTGAGCAGGAATTCTACGCTGAGAAGGGGTTTGAAAACGAACCGGCTCGCTGCCGCGATTGCCGCGACAAGCGCCGCCGCAGCCGTGATGGCGGTGAAGCCCGTCCGATGTTCAAGGTAGTTTGCGCAGAATGCGGCAAGGAAACGGAAGTTCCGTTTGAACCGAAAAACGACCGTCCGGTATACTGCCGTGACTGCTTCAACAAAAAAAGAGGCGAAGCAATGTAATTATTAGCACTTGCAGATTTTCTGTAGTGTGTTATACTTACATTGTGCGTGACGAGTGGAGTTTGAGCGAAGCGCTCAGACTCCACTTTTGTATCATTGTAAATTTTTTTTGAGAGTGGGGATTATCTATGAACATGAAAAAAGTTTTGTCGCTTTTGGCAGTCGGTGCCTTTGCCATGTTTGCCTTTGCCGGCTGCGGCAGCGAACAGGCTGCGCCGGCAGGCGGGGACAAACAGGCGAAGGTTTTGAAAGTCGGTTCTTCCATCGACTTCCCGCCGTTTGAATTCCAGGATGAAGGACAGAAAGAATATCAGGGCTTTGATATGGATCTTATCCGGGCCATCGGCAAGGAAATGGGCCGCGAGGTCGAGATTCAGAACTTAGGCTTTGATGGTCTGATTCCGGCATTGCAGGGCAAGAGCATTGATGTGATTATCTCCGGTATGACCATCAACGACGAGCGCAAGGAAAATGTCCGCTTCTCCGACCCCTATTATCAGTCCGGGCTTACGATGGTGGTGCGTGAAGATGAGCAGGCCATCAAGAAGTTTGCTGACCTGAAGGGCAAGAAGGTAGCGGTGCAGATTGGTACGACCAGTGCGGCAGAAGTCAAGAAAATGGAAGGCGTAGAGGTCAAGGAACTCAACACGCCGGCTGATTGCTTTATGGAACTCAAGGCTAAAGGCGTGGATGCCGTGATCAATGACCGTCCAGTTAATGATTACTTCATCACGAAGAATGCCGCTCAGGGTGTAAAGGTTCTTGAAGAAAAGCTGACGGCTGAAGATTACGGCATTGCCATCAACAAGGAAAATGAGGAACTGCAGAAAGAAATCAACGCTGCCCTCAAGAAGCTCAAGGAAAATGGCGAATACGACAAGATTTTCGCTAAATGGTTCGGCGAGAAAAAATAAAATAGGAATTTACCAGCCTTCCCCGGATGTTATGGGGAAGGCTGTTTTACAGGTTGACACACTTAAACGATTAGTCTATAATTATACATGATTAATGAATAATTATAAGCAGGGTGAAGAAAATGGATTTTAATGTTGACTTGGTGATACAATCATTCCCGTTGCTTCTGTTGGGGGCGGGGATAACCATTAAAATAACGGCCTTGTCCGTTGCTGTGGGTATTATTATCGGTCTGTTCATGGGCATAGCCCGTATTGGCAGGATTAAGCTTTTCCGCTGGATTGCGGCAGTTTATGTGGACTTTTTCCGTGGAACACCGCTTTTAATTCAGATATTTCTGGTGTATTTTGCCCTGCCGCTGATGACGGGGCAGAGAAGCGACCCCTATGTGGCGGCAATCAGTGCCTGCGGGCTTAATTCCGGTGCTTATGTGGCAGAGATTTTCCGTTCCGGCATTCAGTCCATCGACAAGGGGCAGATGGAAGCGGGACGTTCTCTGGGCATGACCTGGGTGCAGACCATGCGCTATATCGTGGTGCCGCAAGCGTTCAAGCGGGTTATTCCGCAGTTGGGCAACGAATTTATTGCCCTCCTCAAAGATTCTTCGCTGGTTTCGGTTATCGGCTTTGAGGAACTCACCCGCCGTGGTCAGCTCATCATTGCCAAAACCTATGCATCGGTGGAAATCTGGACCTGCGTTGCGATAATCTATCTGATTATGACGTTAACCATTTCCCGTTTTGTGGCATTTTTGGAGTGGAGGTTTGCAAAAGATGATCGTCATTGAAAATTTACATAAGGCCTTTGGCGAAGTTGAGGTGCTCAAAGGTGTCAATCTCCATATCAAGCCGCAGGAAGTGGTCGCCCTCATCGGCCCCTCCGGCTCCGGCAAGAGCACGCTGCTGCGCTGCATGAATTATCTGGAGGAACCCACCAGCGGCAAGGTTACGGTTGCAGGCACACCCCTTGATGGTGAAGCCAATATCAACAAGGTACGCGAGGAAGTGGGCATGGTGTTCCAGCGCTTCAATCTGTTCCCGCATATGACGGCACTCGAAAACATCATGCTGGCACCGCTGAAGGTCAAGAAAATCAGCAAGGCAGAGGCCGAGAAAAAAGCCCGTGAACTTTTGGAGCGGGTTGGTCTGGCGGATAAGGCGGATAACTACCCCAGCCAGCTTTCCGGCGGACAGCAGCAGCGCGTGGCCATTGCCCGGGCACTGGCGATGGAACCTAAAGTCATGCTTTTTGACGAGCCGACTTCAGCCCTGGACCCGGAAATGGTCGGCGAGGTTTTGGACGTTATGCGTTCGCTGGCTAAAGACGGCATGACCATGGCTATCGTTACCCATGAAATGGGCTTTGCCCGCGAGGTCGCCGACCGCGTGCTCTTTATTGATGGCGGCGGTATTTTGGAGCAGGGAACACCGGCAGAACTCTTTGAACATCCGCAGCAGGAACGTACCCAAAATTTCCTTTCCAAAGTGTTATAAACCAATCGTATCCATTTGTTTGCAAGTATAAGAAAACATTGACAATTCAATAAGTAACAATTATAATTATTATTAGGCCGCCAAAGAATGTCAGGCGGCAGGTTTTAAGCAACAGGAGGAATCTCAATGGTTGGTAAAGTGAAATGGTTTAGCGCTGAAAAAGGTTACGGCTTCATTGCTCGCGAGGATGGGGACGATGTATTCGTACATTTTTCCGCTATCAATGATGAAGGCTTCAAGACTCTGAACGAGGGTCAGGAAGTGGAATTTGACATTGTGGAAGGTGCCCGCGGCCCGCAGGCTTCCAATGTCAGCAAAACGGCATAATTTTTTTATACGCGAACAAAAGCCTTCTGCAAAAAGGAAGGCTTTTATTTTTTTTATAAAAATAAAAGAAGGGTTTTGGTAAGGCAGGGAGAATATATAAAGTATAAACCTCATAAGTTGCTAATTATCTGCAGGCAGAGTCCTGCGGCATCAAAGAAAGGGGATGTGTCGTATGGCAACATTCACTGTAAGAGGCAAGAACATCGAGATCACTCCTTCGCTGCGCGAGTATGTGGAAAAACGCGTAGGCAAAGTCACCAAGTATTTTGAAAATGTTGGTGATATTTCGGTTCTGCTGACCGTATCGAAGGGGCGGCACATTGTTGAGGTGACGGTTCCTGTACAGGGCGGCATCCTGCTTCGCGGCGAGGAAGCCACGATGGATATGTATACATCGATTGACCTGGTAGTGGAAAAACTCGAACGCCAGATTCACAAACAGAAGACGAAACTCGCGCGCCGTTTCCGTGGCGGCGGCTTCAAGGCCGAGGCATTAAAATCCGCGCCTGTAGAAATCTCCGGTGATGATGAAGAATATCAGGTGGTAAAGACCAAGAAATTTGTGGTAAAACCTATGGATGTGCAGGAAGCCATCATGCAGATGAATCTCCT
Organism: Pseudoselenomonas ruminantium; assembly: GCA_002448495.1. Lineage (GTDB taxonomy): Bacteria > Bacillota > Negativicutes > Selenomonadales > Selenomonadaceae > Selenomonas_A > Selenomonas_A ruminantium_I. Next base: position 9,501 of record DJYL01000065.1, read on the forward strand.
GAATCACAATTTCTTCGTGTTCCGCAATTCCGAAACCGAAGATGTGCAGGTGGTTTACAAGCGTACCGATGGCAATTACGGTTTGATTGAATCCGGTAACTAAAAATCGGTAATCATCGGGAAAGCCCGCATAGCTGTAACAGGTTATGCGGGTTTTTTGCCTTCATAAATATTTTTAGAAAATTTTTATTAGCAAAAGGATTTAGAGCCTTGATGTAGAAATAAAAAAACAAATGGTTACGACTTTGGGAAATATGAGATAAGGAGAGGATGATTTATGGGGATTAGGCAAAAGTTTTATGTGCTGGCGGGCATTGTGGGTGTCCTGCTGGCGGTGATTTCCATTATCGGCTTCTACACGGCTGATAAGAATCTGGAAGAGGCTGTGCGGGCTGAGTTTTCGGTTTCCATGAGTGCCGCTGAAAGTGAGATGGACGGCTGGCTGGCAAAGAAGGGCGCATCGGCTCAGTATGCAGCGGATTTGATGACGGAATTTAACGGTGATGAGAGCCGGGTAAAATCCATTGCTTCACTGGCGCTGGGCGCTTCCGACCCGGAAATTCTGGATTTGAATATCGGTGCCGAGGATGGTTATTTTGCTTCCTATCGTACCCAGAACAAGAGCACGGGGACGCTCGACCCGCGCACCCGTCCCTGGTACAATGATGCCAAGAAGGCAGGCAAGCTGGTCTATACAGAACCTTACATGGACAAGAATACCGGCAAGATGGTCGTATCGGCAGTGGCACCGTTCAAAAAGGATGGGCAGTACTTCGGTACCATGTGCACGGATATTGATTTGGCTGTAGTGGATGCCATGGCCAAGAAGATTAAATACCATGGTGAGGCCGGTAAGACCTTTATCTCTGATAAAAACGGCATTATTTTGGGCAACGGCGGCGAAGAAAAGGTCGGCAGCAAGGCTCAGGATTTGCCCGGCATTGGCAGCCGCTTTGATGAAGTGTTGAAAACCGGTCATGGTATCTTCTTGGCAGACAGCCCCGATGGACAGGTCGTTATTGCCTATACCACTGTGGAGAGCACGGGCTGGATTATCGGCATGAGCGTGCCTTATGACTATGTATTTGCATCTGTCAGCAGCTTGAAGGTAATTTATGGTGTGCTCACGCTGATTGGTCTTATTTTGGTGCTGGGCGTCTGCTTCCGCTTTGCCAGCATGATTACCAATCCGATTGTCGCGTTGGAAGCCCATGCCAAGGAGATGTCCAACGGCAATCTGATGCAGGAGAAGCTGACTGTTTTCACCAGTGATGAAATCGGCTCTTTGACGAACGCCTTTAATACCATGAGTGAAAAGCTGCGGGATCTTATCCGGCAGATGGCTACCACTTC
>DJYL01000065.1:10966-13649 GCA_002448495.1 Pseudoselenomonas ruminantium
GCCAATGCCCAGCAGTCGGCAAATACCTCCGTACATGTGGCAGAAACGGTTGGTGATGTTGTCGCCAATGTAGCTGAACAGCTGGGGAATATCGAAAATGCCAAGGGCAGTGTTGACGGCGTATATCACGATATTGCCAATATGTCGACCAAAGCCAGACATATCACTACGGCATCCCAGCAGACGGCAGAAGCCGCCAAGAAGGGTGCAGACCTTATGGAAGAAGCCATTAAGAAGATGGGGACCATCGAGGAAAGCGTATTGGCATCTTCGGAAGTGGTTAAGGCTTTGGGGGAAAATTCCCAGCAGATTGGCCAGATTGTGGAGGCAATTTCCTCCATTGCCGAGCAGACTAACCTGTTGTCCCTGAATGCCGCTATCGAGGCAGCCCGCGCCGGTGAACAGGGCCGCGGCTTTGCCGTTGTGGCTGACGAAGTAAGGAAACTGGCTGCTGAATCTCAGGAATCGGCAGAACAGATAAAAGAACGCATCGCCTCCATTCAGCACGATACCGCCAAAGCGGTGGAATCCATGAAGAATGGTACGCAGGAAGTTACGCTGGGTACCAAGGCCATCCGCGATGTAGGCGAGCAGTTCGAGGACATCATGAGCAAGGTGGATTCCATCAACAGTCAGATAGAAGAAATCAACAGTGCCGTATCGCAGGTTTCTACGGGAGCAGAGCAGATTGTTACTGCCGTGGATGCCATCGATAATGCCAGCAATAAGACCTCCGACAGCATGCAGTCCATTTCCTCGGCAACCGAGGAACAGTCGGCGTCCAATGAGGAAATCGCGGCGGCATCGCAGGCACTGGCAACGCTGGCTGTAAAGATGCAGGAGGCTGTAGGCAAGTTTAAGGTATAAGCAGACAGGAGGAATATAGGAGGGGGAAGTTAGCTATGGGATTTGTAAAAGATTTGAAAGTCGCCCACAAGTTGGCGATAATCGGTGTGTTGGCCTTTATTGCCACATTGGTGGTAGGCTGGGTGGGCTATAGCTCCTTAAAGAGCGCCCAGCAGAACATGGAAGAACTTTATAACGAAGACACCATGAGTATTTACTACTGTGCCAAGGTGCGCTATAACACCCGTTATTCGCAGATTCAGGCAAGTTTGCAGCCCTATACGATACTGCCTGACCGCCGTCAGGACAGGATTACGAAGTTCAACAACGCCATAAATGAAGCCGAAGAATATATGAAGAAATATGAGGCGCTGCATGCCAATCATCCCCAGCGTGCGGAAATGGCAGCCAAGGTGCGTAAGGACTTTGATAAATACAAGTCCAATGCCAGTCAGCTCTTGCAGATGAACGCTTTTGAAGGCGAAGACGAGCGGGCACCCATGAATTATTATCAGGAAAATGTCATGCCGCTGGCAGTAGCCATGTCCAATGACCTGGAAGAGGTGCAGAGCAGGAATCTGGAGAATGCACAGACCGGTATGGCTGAAGCAGAGGCCGATATGGACAGCGCGATATTCCGCATGATTATTACCTGTGCGGCGATTATCGTCATTCTCACCTTGTCCATCGCCTATGTAACCAAGCAGATTACCGATCCGCTGCAGCTCGTTATCCGTGTCTGCGAGAAGCTCTCTCACGGTGACTTCCGCACGGGCGGCCTTATCGGTACCGTAGAACGCGGTGATGAATTTGGCCGTATGGAAAAGGCGGTCAAGGATATGCGCATTACGGTTAACGAACTGATTAAGAAGGTAATCAGCTCCACCGAACAGCTGGCAGCATCCTCGCAGGAACTTACGGCTACGGCTCACCAGTCGGCACTGGCCTCCGAGCAGGTGGCACAGCGCGTTACCAGTTCTGCCGGTGCGGTAATCGAGCAGCAGAAGGATGTTGAGGAAGCGATGGAATCCATCGACAACACCATGCGCTCCATTGAAAACCTCAACAGAACCGCCAGTGAAGTCAGTGCCAATGTTACCGAGTCCCACAAGCAGGCGCAGGATGGCAGCAGTGCTATCGGCGATGCCGTAAGCAAGATTGTCAGCGTCGAAGAAATTGTCAACAGCTCCACGGTTACCGTGGATAAACTGGGGCAGCGTTCGCAGGAAATCAGCCAGATTGTCGAAGCCATTTCCGGCATTGCCGAGCAGACCAACCTCTTAGCACTCAATGCCGCTATCGAAGCAGCCCGTGCCGGCGAACATGGCCGTGGCTTTGCGGTAGTTGCCGATGAAGTAAGAAAGCTGGCCGAAGAATCCCAGAATGCGGCCAAACGCATCAGCGGGATTATCGGCGGTATCCAGAGTGATACATCCCTTGCGGTAAGCTCCATGCAGAAGGGCAATACCGCCGTCAAGGAAGGTACGGCCTCTGTCGGTCAGCTCAAGGCGGCCTTTGACAAGATTCTCGAAGCGTCTGAAGCGGTAGCGGTCAAGTCTGAGGGCATGAGCGGCGACCTCAAGGTCGTTTCCAACGATACGGAAAATGTCCGTACCCGTTCCAGCAAGATTTCCGACAACAGCCGTCAGGTAGCCGCCGACATGGAAAGCGTATCGGCAGCCGCCGAGCAGCAGTCCGCAGCCGCTGAAGAAATTGCAGCAGCCAGTGAAGCTTTGGCACAGCTGGCGCATGGTTTGCAGACAGCAGTAGGTGAGTTTAAGGTTTAAGGTTTAATTCATTATATCCGGCAGGGCGGGCCGCAGGGAGAAATCCCTGC
>DJYL01000065.1:13854-14324 GCA_002448495.1 Pseudoselenomonas ruminantium
AAAAAAGCTGTATCCCTCCTAAGTGTGAAGGGATACAGCTTTTTGTCAGCACAGTCAACAGTCAGTACATATTGATGGCTTCCTGTGTTGTCTGCATGGGAACGGCTGATTGTTTGGCCAGCTTGCAGGAAAGCCGGATAATCATTTCTGTGCTTTGCTCCGGCGGTTCGGTTGTGGATTCAATCTCCACCTTGGCATGGAACAAGTCGAGAAGGTGTTTGGCAATGGCCAGAGTTCGCATAGCGCCTTCCTGTTTGAACAGCTGGTGCCAGTCCAAGTCATTGTAGAAGATGGCGCCTAAGGTATCCGGCAGACAGGCACCGGTATTTTTGATGCGCAGCTCGTAATCGGCATAGAGCCGCAGGTGCCGCTGGTCATCAGGCGTGGGGGGAATCTGGTAGGCAGGCCCGCGCTGAGCCAGCGTGACGCTGATACTGCCGCCTGACGGGGTATAGTCATAAGCAAGGCTG
>DJYL01000065.1:14384-14707 GCA_002448495.1 Pseudoselenomonas ruminantium
GGGGTATAGTCATAAGCAAGGCTGATAATGTTTAATAGCACACGCTGCAAGCGGTTGTTATCGCAATAGATGTAAGGATTTTCCAGCTCTGCCGTGCAGGCCATAAAGTCAATGTTTTTGCTTTGCATCTGGGGCGCGAAGATATTTTGAATTTCCTGCAAGCTGTTGCGGATATCCATGGGAACCGGGAAGAGCTTCAGTTCGCTGCCCGTGATGCGGCTAAAATTGCGCATATCCTCAACGAGGTGGAGGAAGTAATGGCTGATGGAGTCGGTGTGGCTGAGCCCCTGCCAGAGGCCGCCAAGATTTTCCGCGGGGCATTT
>DJYL01000074.1:0-6676 GCA_002448495.1 Pseudoselenomonas ruminantium
AGATATCAAGAAGGGCGAATTTGTATTCGTAGTGGGGCCCAGCGGTGCGGGCAAGTCCACGTTTATCAAGATGTTATTCCGGGAGGAATTGCCTACAGAGGGCAAGCTTTTGGTGAACGGGCATGATGTGGTGCATATGGAGCGCTCCGAGGTGCCTTATCTGCGCCGTGAACTAGGGGTAATCTTTCAAGATTACCGCCTGCTGCCGGATAAGACCGTGTTTGAAAACGTGGCGTTTGCCCTGCAGGTAATCGAAGCGCCCCGCCGTACGATGCAAAGAAGTGTCAATTCGGTGTTGGACGTAGTAGGGCTGCGGGATAAGTACCGCAGTTTCCCTTCCCAGCTTTCCGGCGGTGAACAGCAGCGGGTGGCTATCGCGCGGGCGATTGTCAACAATCCGTCCATTGTAATTGCCGATGAGCCTACGGGCAACCTTGACCCGGAAACGAGTTGGGATATCATGGACATTTTCCGGCGTATCAACAAGGCAGGCACGACCATCGTCATGGCAACTCATGACCGCAATATTGTGGATACCATGAAACGGCGGGTTATTGCCATCGAAGACGGGCGCATTGTCCGTGACCAGCAGCGGGGAGGATATGGTTATGAAGCTTAGAACAGGTGAATATTTTATTCAGGAGGTATTCCGTTCCCTGCGGCGCAACAACTGGATGTCCTTTGCCTCGATTGGCACAGTGGCGGTATCGCTGTTCGTACTGGGCGTGTTTTTGATTCTGGTACTCAACATGAACCGCATGGCGTCCATGCTCGAATCGCAGGTGCAGATTAGCGTATACCTGCAGGATGATGTGAAAAAAAGTGACCGCATTGACCTGCAAAGCGACATTGAAAAAATGCAGGGCATTGATACGGTGAAGTTCGTGGATAAGGATGCGGCCAAGGAACGATTGTCCGAGCGTTTGGGCGACCAAAAGTATCTTTTGGATGCGTTAGGAGACAAAAACCCGCTGCCGGATTCCTTTGAAGTAACGGTCAAAACACCGGAAATGGTGGAAACTGCCGCCAAGGCCATTGAACGCATGGAGGGCGTGGAGTCGGCAAAATACGGTCAGGATGTGGTGGAGCATCTCTTTGACATCACAAGGCTTATGCGCATTTTTGGTCTGGTGCTGATGCTGCTTTTGGCCGGAGCCACGATTTTCATTATCTCCAATACCATCAGACTTACCGTATTTGCGCGGCGCAAGGAAATCGCCATTATGAAATATGTAGGGGCAACGGACTGGTTTATCCGCTGGCCGTTCCTGATGGAAGGCATTGTGCTGGGCTGTATCGGCGGCATTTTGTCGGCGCTGGCCCTGCGCAGTTTCTATGCGGCGATGGCGGCAAAGATTTATAACACGCTGGCTTTCTTCCCGCTGATGCCGCAATATCCTTTTATGAATTATGTGACGGTGGCGATTATCATCTCCGGCATGTTTATCGGTGCTATCGGTTCGGCTTTCTCGCTGAAACGGTTCCTAGAGGTTTGATATGATGAAAAAATGGCAGACAATAACCGCCGCGGCTTTGTCGGTATGGCTGGCATCTTCCACGGTATATGCCTCGCTGGAGGATGACAAGGCCAGCTACGACAAGCAGGCGGAGGAATTAAAGGGCAGGAGTAATGCCCTGCAATCGAAGATAGAATCTCTGTCCGAGGAAAAAAGAATTGTCGATGCAGAAGCGGATGAGGCTATCGCTGAACATAAGACGCTGCGGGCAGCTTTGGATGAAACTCTGGAGCGTATGGAAAAAAATGAAGCCCGTCTCAAAGAGGTAGAGGCTGATTACGAGAAAAAGAGTGACAAGCTGGGCGCACGCGTGCGCGATATCTACGTCAATGGGCAGATTTCATACTTGGATGTGCTCTTTGGCGCCAAGGATTTTTCCGACCTGATGACCCGTATGGATTTACTCAAAAAGGTCATCAAGCAGGATTATGACCTGGTGCATCTGGTACTGGATGAAAAAGCAGAAATCGAAAGCACCCAAAAGAGTCTGGAAAAAGACCGCGAGGCCCGCGCCGAGCAGGAGTTAAAAGCACGACAGGCGCGGGAAATCATGGAGGAAAAGGTCAGAAAGCGCAAGGCCATCATTGACCAGATGAAAAGCGACAAGGCCACCGTTGACCGCCAGTATGATGAAATGATGGCGGCATCCAAGCAGATTGAGGAAATGCTCCGGCGCAGCAGTATGGCTAATGCGCCCGCAGGAGCTGCGGCCAGCGGCAACGGCTCCATGATTTGGCCGGTGGGGGGCACGATTACCTCGGAATTTGGCTGGCGTACGCATCCGATTACGGGCACGCAGAAATTCCATAGCGGCATTGATATCGGTGCTGATTATGGGGTGCCCATTGCGGCAGCTGCTGCGGGTACGGTCGAATATGCGGGCTGGATTTCCGGCTATGGCAATACAATTATCATCAATCACGGCGGCGGCGTGACCACGCTTTATGGGCATAATCAGTCGCTGGCGGCATCTGTCGGTCAGCAGGTCAGCCAGGGGGAAACGATTGCCTATTGTGGTTCTACGGGCAACTCTACCGGCCCCCATTGTCATTTCGAGGTGCGTCAAAACGGCTCGCCGGTGAGTCCTTATGGCTATCTTTGATAACCGGTTGGAAGGTGAAAGCGATTGAGTAAGAAAAAAATAGTCCTGATTGTCGTGGTGACGGCAATTTTTTCCAGTGTCCTGACCATTATGGGGCTGATGAAAATACTGGGGCTGGGCGGTGAAAAGACCACGGATCTATTGCGGTTCTTCGGCGTCATGCGCATGATTGAAACCCGTTATGTCAGCGATGTGGACAGCAGTACGCTTATGGACGGTGCCATTGACGGCATGGTGAAATCCCTGGGCGACCCCCATTCCATGTACATGAAAACTTCCCTGTATAAATCCCTCAAGGAGCATACCGCAGGCGCCTTTGGCGGCATTGGCGTGACCATGGGCTTTAAGGATGATAAGGTCACGATTATGTCTGTATTGGAGGGGACGCCCGGCGAGAAAGTGGGGCTTAAAGTCGGTGACGAAATCCTGTCTGTGGACGGTACGCCGGTGTCGGAGTACCAGCCGGAGGAAGTGGCCCTCCATATCCGCGGTGAAGCGGGTACCGAAGTGAAGCTGCTGATTCACCGCGCAGAGGAGGAGGACAAGGAATATACCATTGAACGAGACATGATTAAAGTGCGCTCGGCCAAGGGCAAACTGCTTGATGACAGCAATTTGGGATATATCCGCATTGCCTCTTTTGGGGAAAACACGGGTGACGAATTTAAAGAAGAATACAATAAGCTGAAAGACAGCGGGATGACAGGCCTTATCCTTGACCTGCGGCAAAATCCCGGCGGTCTTATCACAAGCTGCGTAGAAGTGGCGGATATGCTGGTGCCTAAGGGGAACATTGTTTCCGTTGTACAACGGGACGGCTCCCGGGAAAGCTATGATTCCGATTTGGAAGAAGCGCCCTATCCTTTGGTCGTTCTGATTGACGGCAACAGTGCCAGTGCTTCGGAAATTTTGGCCGGAGCCTTGCAGGACAGGGAGGCCGCAACGATTGTTGGCACGAAATCCTACGGCAAAGGGTCTGTGCAGGTAGTGGTTCCCCTGTTTCATAATGACGGGCTGAAACTTACCATTGCCAAATACTATACGCCCAGCGGCAAATGTATTGACGGCATAGGTATTGAACCGGATATTACGGTAAACCTGCCGGAAGATGTGTTGGAAGATACTCAGCTCAATATGGCAAAAGAAGTATTGCAAAAGAAGATAAGCGAATAAAAAAAGACCGTTGCAGCCGGATTGCCGCAACGGTCTTTTTCTTATGGAATTTTACTGCAGGTCGAGCTGAATGAGCAGCGGGTCATGGTCACTGACACGGCCATGTTCCACCATGAAGGAGGAGTTCACATGCACGATGTCAAATTCGTAATGCCCCTTCAGATTGTTGCTGACAATGATGTTGTCGAGAATCTGATTGTTGCCCTGATAATAATAAGCGTAGCGGTCACCTAAGTTGTAGTCCTTGATTACGCTGTGCATATTGGAGCCTTCAAAGGTCTTGATTACGGGGCTGAATTCAAAGTCATTGAAGTCACCCGTGAGCAGGACATTGAGGTTGGGATTCTGGGCCATGCCTTCATCAACGAACTTCTTGATGTCAGCAGCCAGTTTCAGCCGTTTTGCCTCGGATTTGAAAGTCACGGGCTGCTTCTTGCCATACAGGCTGTCGTCACCGAGCTTGGAATTGAGATGGTTGGCGACAATCAGCACGTCTTTGCCGTTAAAGGTAAATTCAGCAGCCAGAGATTTACGCGTGTGTTCGTACAAAGGATCATTGGGGTTAATGCGTCCCGGATTCAGGGTAAGATGGCCATTTTCCCATTTGTTGGCATCATTTGCCTTGCCGACCTTGCCGGCTTTCAACTGTACCCGGTCAGGGCGGTAGAAATAGGCTACACGGATATTGGCACCGGGCTGGCCGCCGTCCTCGTTATAGTTCGGATTGATGTTTACGCATTCATACTGAACACCGGACTGGGCGAGGATTTCATCCGTCAGTCGTTTTGCACTCTTGGAGGCATCCGCATCGCCGCTGTCGGTGGGGCCGTCATTATCCTGCAGCTCCAGCACCGTGATAATATCCGGTTTCTTGAGGTCATTGATGATGGACTGAGCAAGACGCTTTACCTTACGGTCGGGAGTTTTTGCCGGATTAGCGGAGAAATTCTCGATGTTATAGGAAGCCACCAGCAGCTTGTTGGGGTCAGGATTAATAGTGGTCTTTTCCGGCTGCAGGCCGCCATCTACGAGAGGCGGGAGCTGGTTCATGCGGGTCAGCACCTTGAAAATACCGAAGCCATAGGTTACAACGCCCGTTACATTGCCATTAAGGCGGTCACCGGATTTGCAGACAAAATTCTTGGCATTGCCGCCCTGCAGGGCAAGGCAGATATGTTCCGGATGCATATCATCAGCCGTGATGGAGAGGCTGCCGGAATTGTTGAAGGGACCTTCATGCGTGCCCGGTACGACAAATATCTCTCCATAACGCTGCGGCCCTAAGATGCGGGGCTGGTCAACCTCTACGAGCATTCCTTCCAACGATTCCCAAAAATCAATGGCATCCTTATCGGGATTGAATACGGAAAGCCCGTCACTGTCAATCGTTTTGCGGGGAATCATGCGGTCCTTGTCCAGTACCACAGGCTTGGGCAAGTCCTTGCGTCCCAGCTGCTTTACCTTGCTGGCTTTTATCTCCGTGATGGTGAGGTCGGTTTCTTCCTTACCCTTGTAACCGGCACCATAATATTCAATCACTTCACCATCCACAGACACATAGTCACCGATTCCGGCACTGGTGTTGGGGGCATAAACCATTATGCCATCAGAGGTCTTATCATTGCCGTCACCCTCATCCTGAAGGAAGAACACGCTGTCACTCTGACGGAAGGTGATGACCCCGCGAATATCCTTGACCTTCTTTCCATTATAAGGCGAAATATGATTTTCCCCTTGAATATCACCGATATGCAGAGCGGTTTCCTGCTGGGCGGCATAAGCAAGTGGTGCCTGCCACGGCATTTCCGGAGCGGTGTACATCCCTGCTCCCGTCAGCATCATGGCGGCTAAAGCTGCCCGCAGCCAAGTTTTTTTCTTTGACATAGAAAGATAACTCCTTTCGCAAAACACGAAATTTCCTGTTTATTATTGTAAAAGTTACAAAAAGTATTGTCAATAATAAAATTCTGACAAAAACATTTTCTATAATCGTTTTCTATTGAGCATGCAAAATATTTTGGGAAAAACAATAAAAAGTAGTACATAAATATGTACTATAGAGGACATGTGACCTTTTTTATTTATTTGCCTCGCGTTATAATAAACATGTAGTTTTCAAAACGTCTGAAAATTAACAAGAGAAATAACAATTAGAGCAGATTTAAAAGTGATGCAGTCAATGCCGGTTGCATTGGGGACAGGAAACAAGGAAACTGCCCAGGGGTTATAACATAGCATGATGGCGGCTGCAGACGATTAAATTTCCGCTTATGGGGATTCTTTTGTTGAGGTTCAGACAGGAATTATTTTATTAAGGGGATGTTTTGATGAACTTCTTGAGCAAGAAAAAGAGCCTTTTGATTGCTGCCGCTATGAGCGTATCTTTCATGACGGCTCCGCTCACCACCAGCCACGCTGCTGATGTTCCGGCAAATTACACGCAGGAACAGCTGAACAATGAGTTGGGCATGGCCGTAGCTTGGTTCCAGAACTCTGCTGAGTACCGCGAACTTTGCTATCAGGCTTACAACACGGCACTTGACCGCGTAGCTTACGCCGTTGCCCATCACAAGAAGGGTGACAAGCCGCTGGCTATCGTTCTGGATGCCGATGAAACGGTACTCGACAACAGTGCATTTGAAGCTGGCCTCGTTGGTACGGGCAACAGCTACAGCAATGCAACCTGGGATGAATGGTGCGCAGCTGCCAAAGCCACGGCTATGCCGGGTGCAGCAGAATATCTGCAGGCGGTTGACAAGCTGGGTGTGGAAATCTTCTATGTCACCAACCGCAGCATGAAAACCCAGTACGAAGGTTCTGCAAAGAACATGAAAGCGATCGGCTTCCCGCAGGTTGATAAGAAGCATATGCTTTTGAAGACCGA
>DJYL01000074.1:6745-9171 GCA_002448495.1 Pseudoselenomonas ruminantium
AAGAGCGACAAGATGGAACGCTTCCAGCAGGTTATGAAAGACTATGACGTAGTAGTCTTCATGGGTGACAACACGGGCGATATGCCGATTGGCTCCTACCACAAGAGTCAGGAAGAACGCAACGCGCTCGTAGATGCTCATCAGAAAGAATTTGGCAAACGCTTCATCGTTCTGCCGAATCCGACCTATGGTGACTGGGAACCGGCTCTGGACAAGAGCGGCAACTACTGGAAACAGACTCCGGCAGGCAAGAGTGAAATCCGCCGCAAGTCTCTCCGTACCTGGAGACCAATGAAGAGTGCTCAGGACAAGGCAAACACCAAGCCGGGCACGGAACAGTAAGAGAGCGATTAGAGAATAGGGGATATTTTCAATGAAGAAATCAGTTAAACTTTCGATAGCTATGGCCCTGATGATGGGCGCTACGGCCGGCATGAATGCAGTTGCACCTTCTACGGCAAGTGCGGAAATTTCCGATAAGTTTCGTTTTGAATTAAATGGTGTGATAACACATTATTTTGATAAAAATAACTTGTCTGGATATACTCAAACAGCCAAAGATGGCCAATATAAACGCTCTCACTGGAATAATTACACACGTTTGCAGATGGATTATTTTGTGGACAAAGACACAAAAGTAACTGCGCGCTTGAATAGTGATTATGACAATTTAGGTGATAACCTGAAAAATAACAATGGAAAGCACGCGTATTTTGACCAGAGCTATGTTCAGCACCAATTTAAAAAAGCTAATATAACTGCAATAGTGGGGAAAAAAGGTGCTTATTTAGGTCAGGGAATGATCTATAATTCATCAGGTAATTTGACTGGTGCGCAGGTTTCTTTTGGCAACTGGTATGATCCGCAGTGTTTGCAGCTGATTTACGGTGACCGAGATAATGGTGATCGTATACTTGCAGCGAATGCTACGAAAAAATTCACGAAGGATTGGCAGATGTCTGCAACATATTTAAGAGCTACTAACGAATATGCAGCAGACAAGTATAATGAGTATAGAATTTGGTCAGTTGGTACAAAAGCGAAATTCCCTGGTGTAACTATTCAGGGTGAATTTGCTCGTAACACATCGGATAAGATGCGTAATACAGAGGCTGTAAGTGCAGCTCGTAGAGGTTGGTATATAGAGGTGTTTACTGGTCCGACCAGTGATACGACTTCTGGATTGCCGTTACAGAAACCGGGAACGCAAATTTGGTCTTTGAAATATCAAGACTTGGGCAAGGGGGCACAATATGTTCATAACCCAACGTTCTATGATGATGCTAGAGGCTGGAGACTGACTTATGGTTATACCATTAAAAAAGGATTGTCTTGGGACGTGACTGTAGCTCGTATGAAGGATAAGGGGTTGACTGATTATAAGGATCCAGCCAACGGAAAATGGAAGACGGCATTCCTTACTGAGTTGTCATTCAAATTACGTTAATTTGTTTCCCCTAAATTTAACCATATAAATGACTGTGAAAGAGTCTGCCCCTTTGGGTAATGCCCGTGTGGGCAGGCTTTTTCATAACATTGCATAAAGAATGAGAGGTAAGCTCTAATGAAGTTTAGCAAAAAATCTCAGTTAATGATTATTCCCGCTATGTTGGCATCTTTTGGTGCTCTTAGCTTTTCTCCGGCTCCGGCAGAAGCTTGGACTGACCAGACCCATATGGCTATTGAACGTGCCGCAGGTCTGATGAGTTATCAGAACGCTCCGGCACCGGACGTTTCCAAGACGGTTTCGGCTGTCAACAAGCTCAAAAAGAATGATGGTCAGGGACATTTCTTTGATGCTTCCAAACCGCCTACGCGCAAGGACGTTGAAGAACAGCTGGAAATGATTGGACAGGGCCGCGATGAATCTCCGGATGGCTGGATTCTCGGCGGTATCATCAACTCTGTCCGCAAGTCTAAGGCTTGGACGGAACAGGGCAAGTTCGATGATTATAACTACGCTGTTCTCGGTCATTATTGCGGTGACCTTTCCATGCCGCTGCATATGTCCGTTTATGATGACTTCAACCGCAAACATCATCTGAACATTGACCAGACGCTCAATCACAGCGAAGTGAAATGGGATGTTGATGGTGTACCTCTTATCACCAAGGAAATGACGGTTGATGACAGCCTGCGCTTCAACAACGAAGATGAAATCATCGACCATATGCTGATGATTGCCAATGAATCCTTTGAACTGGCACAGAAACTCCGCAAAGAGGATCGCGAACTGACCCATGACGAAGCTATTCAGCGCGTCAACCGCAGCGCAACCTTCTTCCGCGCTCTGATGCGTTACTGTGGCAAGACTCCGATTCAGACGGATGAAAACGTAAAATACGTTAATGCAAAATAAATAGCTTAGTGCGTACATAACATATGTATGCTAAGGCGCCCGTGGGGCTGGTAATATTTTTCCTTCG
>DJYL01000074.1:9248-14441 GCA_002448495.1 Pseudoselenomonas ruminantium
GCTTGTCAAAAGCTGCGGAAAAATATCACCAGCCCCACGGGTTTAGTGTTTGTATTGCAAGCAACGTAATTTGTCATTTTGTGTAGCCATGGGAAAATATAGCATAGACACTTTGGCAAATACTGCTGTATAATTAAGTTATACTTGGAAAGAAATGAGATGTTGACAGTTGAGCGATAAAGATTCCATAACCAAGGAATACATGAAACAGTCAGACCGTTTTGCAGACCTTTTCAATGGCTTTTGCTTTGGTGGGGAAGAAAAGCTTCAACCAGAGGAGCTTAAGGATATGGACACCACGAGTATTGTTTTGCCTTATGGAGAAGACGGGGCACCAATGCCAAAGCAAAAGGCAAGAGATGTATTGAAGCTGGCGCTAAAGACTGATGGAAAAGTTGCATATTGCATTTTAGGCGTAGAAAATCAGGCGGAAATTCACACGGCTATGCCTGTGCGAAATATGTTATACGATGCCATGACTTTGGCAGAACAGGTAGCGGCAGCAGCAAAATCGCATAAGTCTGCGCATAATAGAGGGAAAGACAGTGCAGAGTATTTATCTGGCTTTCATCGTGAAGACAAATTGTTGCCTGTCATCACCTTGGTGGTATATTGGGGAGCTGACGAGTGGAATGCGCCTATTACATTGAGAGAAATGTATCCAGATGGGCTGGATGAAAAAATCCTGCAATATACAAATGAATATAAGGTGAATTTGGTTTCACCAGCCAAGATGACTGATCAGCAGTTGGATATTTTTCGTTCAGACTTAAAGGCCGTATTGAAATTCATTAAGTATTCCAAGGACAAGCATAAACTGGCAAATTTGGTAAATAATAATCAGGAGTATAAATCACTAGAGCGTTTAACGGCACAGACAATAAGTGTTTGTTCTGGACAGAATTTTAACTTTCCATTGGGAGAGGAGCGGATTGATGTGTGCAAGGCAATAGATGATATGATTACAGATGCCCGCAATGAAGGAATAACTCAAGGTATTAGCCAAGGTATTAGCCAAGGTATTAGCCAAGGTATTAGCCAAGGACGCAATGAAGCAACGAATGAGGGAATGAAAAATATTATTGCGACAGTAAGGGATCTTAACCTTGGTAAAGATGTAGCCATTCAACAGTTGGCAAAGAGGTATCCGGTGTCGCAGGATGAAGCAGTATTGTTCGTGAATAATAATTGGTGAATTTATAAAAGAACCGCCCATGTTGTGAAGTCGTGGGCGGTTCTTGTTTCATTTGTAGGTTTGTATGCAATCGAGAAATTCCTGCCCATATTTTTGGAGCTTCATTTCACCAATGCCCTTGACGTCAAGCATTTCATCGAGGGTGGTTGGTTGTATAAGGCACATATCTCTGAGGGTGGCATCGGAGAAGACCACATAGGGCGGGACGTGTTCGCGGGTGGCGATTTCCTTGCGCAAGCTGCGCAGGTGGTCGAAAAGTTCTGGGGCGGCGGGTTCTTTTTCCTTTTCGGGTTTTGGTACGGCCTGCCAGACTTTTTCCTGTCCTTTGAGGACGGGATAAGCGGCAGGTTTCAGCGTGACCACGGGGAATTTGCTCTCGGTAATGCCCAGGTAATCCGTGGCGATAAAGCGTTGGATAAGGAGCTTGATATCGGAGAGGGTGCGTTCTTTCATCAGACCGAAGGTGGAGAGTTTATCAAAGTGCAGTTCCTTTACGCGTTTGTCGCTGGAGCCTTTGAGCACTTGGGCAACGAGGGTCAGGCCGAAGCGCTGCTGCATGCGGTAGACGCAGGAGAAGACCTTTTGGGCATCGATGGTGACATCGATTTTTTCCAGACCTGCCTTGCAGTTGCCGCAGTTATCACAGATAACCTCTGAACTGGTATCGCCAAAGTAGCTGATGATGAAATGGCGCAGACATTCCGGTGTGTGGCAGTAGTCCACCATCTTTTGCAGGGTGCCGAGGTTATGCGCCTTGCGTTCCTCGTCCTCAATGGATACGTCAATCAGGTATTTCTGTGTCATGACGTCCTGCGGGGAGTAGAGCAGAATACAGCTGCCCGGTTCGCCGTCGCGTCCGGCGCGGCCTGCTTCCTGATAGTAGGCTTCGATATTTTTCGGCATATTGTAGTGAATTACATAGCGGACATTGGACTTATCTATCCCCATGCCAAAGGCGTTGGTGGCGACAATGACCTGCACGTTGTCGTAGAGAAAATCGTCCTGTGCCTTATTGCGCTGTTTGTCGGACAGGCCCGCATGATAGCGGCCTACGGCAAGCTTTTTCTTTTTGAGGTATTCGTAGAGGCTGTCCACTTCCTTGCGGGTGGCGGCATAGATAATGCCGGACTCGTCGGCGTGGTTCTTTAGATAGCGCTCGATAAATTTCTTCTTGTCCTCGCCCCGGCGTACTTCAAAGTAGAGGTTGGGACGGTCAAAGCCCGTGACATGAATCTGCGGATTTTGCAGGTGCAGAAGCTTAATGATGTCGTCCTTTACCTCCGGCGTGGCGGTGGCGGTAAAGGCGCTGACCAGCGGGCGGCGGGGAAGGGCGGCGATAAAGGGGGCAATCTGCCGGTAGCTGGGGCGGAAGTCATGTCCCCATTGGGACAGGCAGTGGGCTTCGTCCACGGCAACCATAGAGATTTCCTGCCGCTCGATGATGTAGCGGAAATAATCGGTGTCCAGCCGTTCCGGCGCCACATAAATCAGTTTGAAACGTCCTGCCGCAATGGCATTAAAGCGGGCATTGCTTTCTTCAAGTGTGAGCTGACTGTTGATATAAGTAGCGGGTACACCCTGTTCGGAGAGAGCATCTACCTGGTCTTTCATCAGGGAAATCAAGGGCGAAATGACCAAGGTTATACCGGGAAAAATCAGGGCGGGCAGCTGAAAGCAAATGCTTTTGCCTGCACCGGTAGGCATGATGGCCAGCGTGTCATGGCCTTGCAGAAGACTTTGCACCACGGGCTTTTGCGCCGGACGAAAGTCCGGGTAGCCGTAGAATTTGCGCAGAAGATTCTGCGCTTCGCTATAATATGGATTATCCACAAAAAACACCTATTTCTAACGTAAATTTAATCTTGCTTTAATAGAATTACAACGAATCTATTTTATCATATAATACAACATTTTGCGTCACGAAAAGCAGGGATTATGTTAAAATAAGAAGATGTGAATGGAAATTGTATTGAGGAGGAAATCTTCATGGAATTAAAACGCTGGGTAAAAGCGGGAGTGCCATTAGTGGCACTGCTTTGGGCAAGCCCTGGGGCACAGGCGGCAGATTTGAGCCTGCAGGAAGCCATCAATCTGGCTTTGGCTCAAAATACCGGGCTGAAGGTCACGCAAAAAGGGGAGGATACGGCCAAATATGCTTTGGACGAAGCAAGGGGCAATAACGGCGTCAGCGTGGGCGTCAGCGATAGTCTGTCTACCAGCAAGACCAAAGATGCAGAACGGCAGGACGGCAATCAGGTAAGCTTGTCGGGAAAGCTCCCCCTTTACAGCGGCGGCAAGAATCAGGCCAATATCAAAAAGGCGAAAATCGGTGTGGAGTCGGCCAGCCTGACCACGCAAAGAGAACAGGAGAATTTGAAGCTGAACGTCATCAAGGCCTATTATGATGCGTTGGAGTCGAAGAAAACCGTTGGCGTGCGTCAGGAAACTGTGGACAAGTACCAGGAGCACTATACCAACGTGAGCCAGCTTTATGCCGCAGGTTCCAAGGCTAAAATTGATGTTATCCGCTCACAGGTGGAACTCAGCGATGCCCGGCAGAATCTCATTAAGGCAGAGAACAGCTATGAGGTGGATTTGGCGGAGCTGCGCAATTACCTCAATATTGACCGCAGCGAACCGCTTAATTTGACCACGGATTTTTCTTATCTCGCCTTTGACAAGGATATGAGTGCCTGTCTGGATTACGCCTATGCCAACCGTAAGGATTTGCAGGTGGACAAGAATAAACTTTTGCAGCAGGAACAAGCCATTAAGGCGGCAAAGGCCGGCTACCTGCCTACGCTGAATCTGTCGGTGGGGCTTAGCGACAGCCAGCGTTTCCATCCCAGCAGTGAAAACAGTCATACGGCTTCGGCAGCTTTGGGGCTGGACTGGAATATTTTCGACAGCGGTGTGACCCGCGCTCAGGTAAAGTCAGCGGAAACAGACCGGGATATTGCCAAGTTGAACTATCTGAAGGACAAGGAAGATATCGATTTGGCTGTGCGGCAGGCGTACTATAATATGCGGGAAGCGGAAAAGCGCTTTAACTCCACGCAGGATGCCGTTCATCAGGCGGAAGAAGATGCCTTTATCGCGCGGGAAAAATATCGCGCCGGTGAAGGGCTGATGCTCGACATCATCGATGCGCAGGAAGCCTTGTCCACGGCCCGGCTCAATTACATCAGTGCGCAGTATGATTATGCCCGCTACAAAGCCACGGTGGAAAATGCCATGGGCGTAGAGCTGACCCGTGAAGAAAAAGAAGCAGCCGCCCGGCTCGATACCGATGCCGATACGGCGCTGACGCAGTCTAATTTAGGCAGTAGCAGTGACAATACGGCGGATAGCACGCGCAAGGTGGCGGAAGAACTTGCCGGAAATGAGGGAGACAAATGAAGTTTGATTGGAAAATAAAAACCGCTATTGCGGCAGTAGTGCTGATTGCGGCCTCTGTCTACGGCTATCAGTATTATCAGGGACAGCAGGAGGCAAAGAAGGCGGCAGCGGTAGAAACAACGCCCGTTGTCCGCATGAACTTAAAGTCCACGGTATCGGCAACGGGCACGATTAAGCCGGTAAACAGCGTAGAGGTCAGCTCCAAGGTCACAGCTCGTATTAAAGATGTTCTGGTGAAGGAAAACGATATGGTGACGGCAGGACAGACGGTAGCCACGCTGGATGCTACGGATTACGAGGAAAAGCGCAATCAGGCACAGTATAAGGTATCCAATACTAAGTCCAAATATGAACGTGCGCAGTATCTGTACAGCATTGGTGCGGATACGCAGGAAGAACTGGAAGACGCCAGAATGAACTATGATACGGCGGTATCCTCGCTGGCTGAATCCCAGTCCAACATGAATGAAATGACCATTGTTGCGCCGATGTCCGGCGTGGTGGTCGGTGAGCCGCAGACACCCGGTACGATGGCGGTGCAGGGCACCAGTAATCCCACGGTCATCATGCGCATTGCGGATTTGTCCAGCAAGCAGATT
>DJYL01000011.1:0-4528 GCA_002448495.1 Pseudoselenomonas ruminantium
GACAAGCCCGGTGTCAGCAACCTCATGACCATTTACTCCGCCATCACGGGCAAGACTATGGAGGAAATCGAAGAAGAGTTCGAGGGCAAAGGATATGGTGACTTCAAAGCCGTAGTCGGCCAGACCGTTGCCGATGAATTAAAGCCTGTCCGCGAAAAATACAAAGAACTCATGGCTGACAGAAAAGCCCTCGAAGCCCTGATGAAGGAAGGCGCAGAAAAAGCCGAATACATCGCCCGCAAGACCCTCTCCAAAACCAAGAAAAAACTGGGCCTGCTGCCGGAAATCCGCTAAAACATTTCAGTACGAATTAAGCGCCGGGGGGCTGAGTATAGATTTTCGTAGCGTTTGACAAGCTTGTCTAAGCGAAGAAAACCTATACTCAGCCCCCCGGCGCGTCTTTATACCTGTTTGTTACTTGCCCCAAACCTGCCCCATAAACTCATCATACACCTCTTCCAAGTGCTGAACGAGGACACTGAGCATCAGCTGTATCATCTTGCTATCAAAAGTATCATCCACAAAGGGCAGGCAGATATCTAAATATACCTTTCCGTCTTTGTGCACATAGTATTTGAAACTCTTGTAACGGGCATTCAGCTCGTTTAGATATTCCTTAATCCGGGGCTTCTTATCCTCCGGCAGGCCGCTTATAATCTGGGTACGGATGACCGTGAAGATGCTGGTATCAATCAGGATGGCCATCGGCAAAATCTGGCCGCGTGCTTCAATGCGGGAACGGAACAATACCGTGGCATAGTCATCATCCATGGACTCCGTACTGAACACATTGATGTTGTTCTCGATTAAGAATTCCTGAAACTTAACCGCCTTTTCATTATTCTCTACAGTTTTTTTGGTACTTTTTCTTGGCATAACTACTCCTTCATTTAAAATGCAAAATAACGACAGGCATTGTTGTAACTAATATCCTCTACCAGCTTGCCCAAGGTCTTCATATCCGCCGGATACTCCCCATTTTCCACGAGATTGCCGATAAAGTTGCACAAAATACGGCGATAGTACTCATGGCGGGAATAGGAAAGCAGAGAACGGGAATCCGTCGGCGTGCCGATGGTATTGCCCAGTACGGATATACTTGCCAAAATCCTCAGCTGTGCCTCAATTCCCTCCTTATTGTTGTTGAACCACCAGGCAGCCCCCTGCTGGATTTTTCCCAGCGCTTCCGTACCAGAAAAAGCCGGCAGCAAAGCTGCAATCACGATATTATCCGCAGGATTCAAAGAGGAAATAATCGTCTTGGGCAAATGACCGTCTTTATCTAACGCATTAAGGAATTTTGCCAAAGCAGGTGCACAATTATGCGTATCTACCGCATCAAAGCCGCTGTCATGCCCCAGAATGGAATACTGAGTGGAATTGACATCACGAAGAGCCGAATAATGAATCTGCATTGTCCAGCCGCGGCGTGCATATTCTTCCCCCAGGAACAACAGAATCGCGGTCTTATACTGCTCCATGGCCAGCTTGGACGGTACCCCCTTGCCATTAATCACCTTGCCCACAACATCATCCAGTTCATATTCCTTTGCGGGAGCAAAAACCATATACGGCAGCGCATGGTCAGCAATCTGGCAGCCCTTTGCTGCAAAATAATCCAGCCGCCTTACAATAGCTTCCCGTATATCAGCCATGGTGGATACATCATCCATATCCGCCGCTTCTCCCAGCTCATAACGCATATAGGCATCCCAGCCATCATCTTCAATATTCAGAATGCTGTCAGCGCGGAAAGTCGGCAAAACCTCCGCCGGACATTTCCCATCTTCCTTGATTTTTGTATGCCATTTCAGGTCTGATGCCGGGTCATCCGTGGTGCAGATAACCTGCACATTGGAACGTTCGATAATCCCCTGAGCACGCATATCGGCAGCCTGCAGCCGCGCATTGCAAAGCTCCCATATTTTCTCAGCATTTTCTCCATTGAGAATCAAATCGCAGTCAAAGTAACGCTGCAGCTCCAAATGCGTCCAGTGATACAACGGACTGCCAATGGCACGGGATAAGCTCTCCGCAAAATACTGGAATTTTTCCCGGGAAGAAACTTCACTTCCCGTCACGCATCCCTCAGAGACAGCATTGCTGCGCAGGAGCCGCCATTTGTAAGTATCCGAGCCCAGCCATGCCTGAGCGATATTGCGAAATTCACGGTTTTCCGCAATTTCCCGCGGATTGATATGGCAGTGATAGTCATAAATCGGCATGGGAGCGGCATGCTCATGATAGAGAACGCGTGCAGTTTCCGTTTGCAGGAGAAAATCCTTATCCATAAATTTCTTCATAAAATAACCCCTCCCATAATCATTTTCAATTATGATTTGCTGCCCAAGGTGGCCTTATAGTAGAGTACAACACATACTACAGCAAAGACAATACCCACGGGATAGGAAATTGCGGTGGACAGCTGCAAGCCTTCCGGCGCCTGCAAAATGTAGGTGCAGGATACAGCCGACATAAACGTTGCCGGCACAAAGGGAATCTTCCATGCCCCGGAACCTTTCTTCGTGCGGTAAAGATATACCGCCCCCGTCCAGAGCACAATCATCGCCAAAGTCTGATTCGTCCATGAGAAATAACGCCAGATGATGTTAAAATCCATCTGAGAGAGGATACCGCCTACAGCCAGCAGCGGCACAGCAAACATCAGACGTTTGGTCGCCTGATCCTGATTGATGCCAAACCAGTCAGCAAGAGTCAGACGGGCAGAACGGAAAGCCGTATCACCGGAGGTAATCGGGCAGGCAATAACACCCAGCATAGCCAGAACGGCACCAACGCCAGAACCCATAAAGCCAACGCAGATATCATAAACCACGGTACCAGCACCGCCAGCTTTCATCGCCGCCGCCAGACCGCCCGTACCATCATAGAAGGTAACGCCGGCAGCCGCCCAGATAAGCGCGATAATACCTTCAGCCACCATGGCACCATAGAACACCGGACGACCCATACGCTCGTCCTTCAGGCAGCGGGCCATAATCGGAGACTGCGTGGAATGGAAACCGGAGATAGCACCGCAGGCCACGGTTATGAACATCAACGGCCAAATCGGCATCTTTTCCGGCCCGGCGGGATGCAGGTTCTGCAATGTCAGTTCCGGCATCGTGTGCCCGCCGACACCAAAGAGCATACCGCCCATAATACCCAGAGCCATGACAATCAGGCAGATACCAAAAACCGGATAGAAACGGGCAATCAGCTTATCAATAGGAAGCAGCGTTGCCAGGAAATAATAGGTCAGCACACAGGGCAGAACAATCGTAACCGCAACGCCGGTAAGCTTGGCCAAAAGCCCTGCCGGCCCCGTCATAAATACCGTACCGACAAGTACCAGCAGCACTACGGAGAACACACGCATAATCATCAGCATGGTTCCACCCATATGATGCCCGACGACCTCGGAGATACTCTTGCCATCCTCGCGCAAGGAAATCATCCCCGACAGATAGTCATGGACAGCTCCGGCAAAAATCGTACCAAAGACAATCCAGAGATAAACGCTTGGCCCCCAGATAGCACCGCCAAGAGCACCAAAGATAGGCCCAAGGCCGGCAATATTTAATAGCTGAATCAAAAACACTTTCCAAGTAGGCAGGGGAATGTAATCCACCCCGTCATTGTGCACCAAAGCCGGCGTCTTGGCATCGGTGGGACCGAACACATTATCGACGATTTTACCATAGACAAAATAGCCGCCGATTAAAGCACATAGAGCAACCAAAAATGTAACCATGAAAGTTCACCTCATTTTTACCACTTTTAAAATAATTGCGAATACTTTCGTTAAACCCTGCCAGCCCTCCTTTGTATTGAATTGGCATTTATGCTATAATGAGTATTCGTAATTCGAGGGGCGAACTCCTGCCCCTTGCTAAAAGTTTTTCTCTGATAATTTTATTGTCGAAAGGAGTTTATTTATGGAAATTCTCTTGTTTCTGCTCTTAGGTATTGGTGTCGGCACCTTTGGCACTTTGGTAGGCATCGGCGGCGGCCTTATCTGCGTGCCGATTTTTATTTTGTTCCTGTCACAAGGAACAACCCATCCCTTCTTTGAAACAGCCGCCCAGATTACCGGCACTTCTCTCGTTATCGTCATGGCCAACGCCCTGTCGGGTACACTGGCTTATATCAAACAAAAGCGGGTGTACTTCAAGGCGGCTGTTCCCTTCGCCATCGCCACCCTGCCCGGTGCCTTCTTCGGCTCCTATATCGTGGACAATTTCAATATGCCCATGCTGAACTTCTACTTCGGCATTTTCCTCTTGTTCATGGCATCAATAATGTATATAAACAGCCGCCGCAAGCCGCCTGTGGACGTAGACGGACTGCCGGAAGGCTTCACCTTTAATCAGTTCTGGGGCATCGCCTCCAGTTTCGTGGTGGGTTTCCTCTCCAGCATCTTCGGCATCGGCGGCGGCGTTATCCATGTGCCCCTGATGATTTACCTCTTAGGTTTCCCGGTGCATATGGCTACCGCCACCTCCCACTTCGTCCTGGCCTGCTCCGC
>DJYL01000011.1:4620-6069 GCA_002448495.1 Pseudoselenomonas ruminantium
GTTTCCCACTTCATGCTTGACCACATCATCTGGCTGCCGGCCATCTGCATCTCCATAGGCGCCGCCATCGGTGCCCAGATTGGCGCAAAAATCTCCAAAAAAACCAAGAGCAAGGTCATACTTGCCCTGCTCTCACTGGCGATGTTTGCACTGGGATGCAGACTTATCCTGATGGGCAGTGCACAATAAATACCACCTTCTTATTCGCGGTTAATAGCCGGATGGGAGGGGCGGTAGTAACTTTCGTCCGCTGAGACAGGCTTGTATATGCCGTGGCTCTAACCATACAACATATCCCTTTTTACGATAATATTTTAAACTGATATAAGCATCGGTAATGTTGTAACAAATATCTGCATCCTCAACATTTCCATCTGGTGTATTACGACATACAGCATAACAAGGCACATCTACAGGAAAACTTATATTCATTGCTTCGACTCTTTTTCTATATCGTATTTGATAATCTGTGGACTACCTCATTTATTATAATACACTTGTCCGCCCTCGGAAAGATGTTTCTAATAAATTTATAAGAAAGTTTTAATCATAACCTAATGTAATTTTATGATTATTTTATAAACGATATTTAACAATAAGGATATTGACGTAAATCGGATAAAATGATATATTAATAGCGTAAGTTGTGCACGAACACGAAAAAAGAGGAGTTGAATGCCGTGAAAAAAACCATGCAGCTCATCCTGCTCATGATGCTCGTAACGGCAGGGCTGACGGCTATCTTTGAGGGAGCCGAACAGGCACTGCTGCTCGT
Source organism: Pseudoselenomonas ruminantium (assembly GCA_002448495.1). Lineage (GTDB taxonomy): Bacteria > Bacillota > Negativicutes > Selenomonadales > Selenomonadaceae > Selenomonas_A > Selenomonas_A ruminantium_I. The sequence continues at coordinate 5,396 of DJYL01000011.1, forward strand.
GGTCATGACAGGCTTCACCGGGCAAGGGTATCAAATCATGTGTGCTGCCCATGACCATCCGGAGGAAGACGAAATACGCAGCAGAAAACTAAAAGCTGTGGAAATCTTTACCGCAGTGTGCGGCTTCATCTCCTTTTACTGGCTCAACAGCGTAGGATTAAACGTAGGCATCGGCCTGTGTCTCATCTTTTACTGTGTGGGCATGAAGTACATGAAGGAGGGAACTGCAGCAGCATAGGCAAAGGAAACTCAATTATCTGAGGGAAAGAATTTTGATTGGAGGGAAAACAATGTTCAAACTCAAAAAATTGGTAGCAGCGGCTCTGGCAGGGGTCATGATGGCCGTAGCGGCAGGCTGCGGCGGCGGAAGTGCCGATAACACCCCAGCGGCAGGAAATGGCGGCGGCAAGCGCGTAGGCGTGGCTATGCCCACCCAATCCTCCCAGCGCTGGATTCAGGACGGGGCAAACATGAAGGAAAAACTGGAAGCCCTGGGTTATCAGGTAGACCTGCAGTACGCTGAGGATGACGTACAGGCACAAGTCTCCCAGATTGAGAACATGATTACGAACGGCGCCAACTGTCTGGTAGTAGCTTCTATCGACTCCAGTGCACTGGTAAACGCGCTGGCTCAGGCCAAAGCCAATAATATTCCGGTTATCGCCTATGACCGT
>DJYL01000082.1 GCA_002448495.1 Pseudoselenomonas ruminantium
TTAACCGTAGTGTTGGAGCAGGTGCGCATCTTTCATATGCCGCAGGGCGGCAGTGTTACGGCAGGAGCTATGGTGCCGCTGCTGTTGATTGCCTATCGTTTTGGCATGGGAACGGGGGCGCTGGCCGGTTTTGTCTATGGCATAATAAATATGATACAGGACCCGTTTATCCTGCATCCGGTGCAGGTGTTGTTTGATTATCCCCTGCCCTTTATGGCCATGGGGCTTGCAGGCATCAGCCGCCAGCATCTTTATCTAGGAACAGGACTGGCTTTTTTGACCCGCTTTGCCTGCCATTTTATTTCCGGGGTGGTGTTCTTTGGCAGCTACGCGCCGGAAGGCATGTCGCCGGTGTGGTATTCGCTGGTGTTCAATGCAACCTATCTGGTGCCGGAAATGCTGATTTGCTGTCTGATTCTTAAAGTGCTGCCGATAAAGAATCTGGCTGAACGTATGGCTGTGGATCATCATTAAATAATAAACGCGCCCCTGCATTTTTCCGCAGGGGCGCGTTTGTTTTAGGATTGATTTTGAAAATATTGGTATACATCGATAACATCAAGAAAGGCGCCGTCAAAACCGGCGTGCATGATTTCATCCAAATAGGCATCCGGGCTGCCATAGAGAATATGTTTCCATTCGGGACGCCAGAATTTGACCCGGTAATTGTTCTGCCAATCCTCATTCGGCTTGTCGAGCCAGTCGGGCAGCTTGGCTGACCAATCAGCCTGCCAGTATTTTCGGTAGGTTTCCGCTTCGCCAACGCTCATATAGGCAAAAACCAGACGGCTTCCGCCGTTCTTTTTGCGCTTCAGGGATGCGACTTCCTTTTTTGTCAGCAAGCGGTTTTCCATATAGAGATCAATAATCAGCAGGTCATAATTGGTGTTTTGCAGGCTGGTCAAATAATCTGCACTGGAGGAAAATTTGCCGGGGTTGAGCAGTACCAGATAATTTTGCACATCGGCAAGGGCGGTAATGTCCTGTTGGTTTTCGTGGGGAATTTCGTAAGGGGGAATCCCGTCAAGACTGCGGTAAGGCGTAGCCAGCGGCACATAGCCTTTGACAAAATTCTTTTCGCAGGACCGGGCGGCCTGCCGACTGTCGGTTACATAGTCCAGCACAAATATCGGGAGGCCGCCGTTGTGCGCAGTGTCGAGTGTGTGTTGGAAAAATTCATTTTCTTCCGCAGGTGTTTCCTGTCCGTCCTGCATATCAAAGCCATAGAAAACCGATTCGGCCAGTTGCCCATCTACGCTTTGCAGCATTTTTGCGGCATTTTCCTTTGTGTTGCCGTCAATGGGCAGGTACAGCGGTGAGCCGCCGTTGGCAAGCAATTGGAAATGGGCATTATGTCTGTGGGCATAATCATGCAGTTCGCCGATAAGCTGAACCATCGCGGTGTCATAGCGGGCGGGCGCGGAAGCTTCACTGCCGGAAAAGGCGGCTGTGCTGGCCGTGAGAATGCCTAAACTCAAAAAAAGTCTTTGCCACCAGGTGCGTTTGTCCGTCATCATTCTAAACCTTTCTGTCAGGGAATCATCAAAGTGCCTTTATTGTAGCATTTTTGTGGGAAAGGGGCAATATGTAACAAAGCGCACAGCTTTGTTCGCGAAGATATGCTATATTGATAATAAAAAATTATGGAGGCGGTAACTTTGCGTAAATGGGCAGTAATTTATTCTTCGGTGACAGGCAATACCAAAATGGTGGCAGAGGCCATTGCGGATGCCGCAGATAGCGCAGATATCTTTCCCGTACAGGAGGCTCCGCAGGATTTGTCGGAGTATGATATTGTGGCAATCGGTTATTGGCTGCGGCTGGGACAGCCTGACCCTATGACGTTGAAATATCTGGCACAGGTGGAAAATGTCCGCGTGGTGTTCTTTCAGACGCATGGCGCAGAGGTGAACAGCGAGCATGCCATAACCTCTTTTGCCAGAGCGGGATATCATCTGGGAAAGGGCTGTGAAATCCTGGGCACGTTTGGCTGTCAGGGGAAAATCAATCCGGCCATGCTGGAAAAGCGGAAAAATGCTCCGGCAGATGACCCGCACGGCGGTGCTGCCGCCATTGAACGCTGGAAAAAAGCGGCCAGCCATCCGGATGCAGAAGACTTGGCAGCGGCCGCTCGGCTGGTGGGGAATATGGAGCATAAGCTTGCCATGCGGGAGCGCTATTTGGCCAATAAGGATAAACATGTTTGACTTTTTGCTGTTTATGCCGTATACTAATCAATGTACGTTAGCACTCAGCATAAAAGAGTGCTAATCAACTGGTAGATAAATATTTTTCATAAAAGAGAGGCGTAAACACATGGCTAAAGAAACCCATGAATTTCAAGCGGAAACCAAACAACTGTTAGACCTCATGATTCATTCCATTTATACGAATCACGAGATTTTCCTGCGGGAGCTTATCTCCAACGCATCCGATGCGATTGACAAGGTGCATTTTGCCAGCCTGACCAACCGTGACATTCTGGAAGGTGACGATAGTTACGAAATCTTCCTCGAACCGGATAAGGAAAATCATACCCTGACCATTCGCGATAATGGTATCGGCATGAGCCGTCAGGAAGTGATTGAAAATATCGGTACCATTGCCAAGTCCGGCACCAAGGCATT
>DJYL01000224.1 GCA_002448495.1 Pseudoselenomonas ruminantium
GCCATGGTACTCTTGCCGCTGGCAATACCTCCTGTAAGGCCGATTATCCGCGCCATCATCTAACCTCCTGACAATGCGGGCAAAAGTGCGTACCACGCCCACCAACGATTATGCGCTCAAGGAGCGCACCGCAAATGCGGCACTGCTCGCCCTTGCGCCCGTAGACATAGAGATGTTCCTGATGGCTGCCCTTGCCGCCCTCACCATTTTGGTAATCGCGGAAGGTTGTACCGCCATCGGCAATACCATCCGCAATCACCTTATTCACACATTCCCATAATTTGCCACATTCTGTCTGCGTCAGGGAATTTGCGGGGCGCAGGGGATGAATTCCCGCCAAAAATAAGGCTTCATCGGCATAGATATTGCCGATGCCGCCAATGTATTTCTGATTGAGCAGGAAAGATTTTATCGCCACCTTGCGCCGACTGGCCGTCCGATAAAGATACTCTGCCGTAAATTCTGCCGACAGCGGTTCCGGCCCCATTTCGACCAGTCCTTTTAACATCCCTAGTTCCTGCGGTTTAAGTCCATGAATCGTGCCCAAGGTGCGGGTATCCCCATAGACGAGACTGGCACCATCCTGCAAATGGAATATCACCCGCGCATGATGGTCAGTTGTATCGCCCGCAGGCTCATAGACCAGCCGTCCTGTCATCCGTAGATGAAAGACCACTTTGCTCGCATTATCCAGTTCCATCAGCAGATACTTGCCCCGGCGGTTCATGCCCTTGATGGTTCTGCCTGTAACCAGCGCGCGGAAGCCTTCCACATCGGGCCATTTTATCATACGAGGCAGAAGGATGGTTAAATGGATAATCTTTTTCCCCGCCACCTGCGTATCCAGATAGCGGCGGATGATTTCTACCTCCGGCATTTCCGGCATCTTACTTCGCCTCCGCCCAGTTTTTCCCTGCATGAATATCAATCAGCAGAGGCACGGATAATTTTACGATATTTTCCATGGTTTCCTTCAGGATATTTTCCACCAGCAAGCGTTCACTGTCCACCACTTCGAGCACCAGTTCATCGTGTACCTGTACCAGAATACGGCTCCTGACACCGGCTTCCTGTAATTTATGATACACGGCAATCATGGCCAGCTTGATGATATCAGCCGCTGCTCCCTGAATGGGCGTATTCATCGCCATGCGTTCAGCAAGTGAACGCTGCATGAAGTTACGGCTGTTGATGGCAGGAAGTTCCCTGCGCCGGTCAAAAATGGTTTTGACAAAACCGTTTTTATGCGCCTGTTCCACCACATCATCAATAAATTTTTTAACCCCCGTATAGCGGGCGAAATAGTTATCAATGTAGCTCTTGGCATCCTTGCGGGCAATATGCAAATCCTTCGCCAGACCAAAGTCGCTGATGCCATAGACAATGCCGAAGTTGACCGCCTTGGCATGGCGGCGCAGTTCTCCGGTGACCTGCTCCAAAGGTATGCCAAATACTTCCGAAGCCGTGCGGGCATGAATATCCTGATTTTTTCTGAAGGCATCCATAAAGAGTTCATCCTGCGATACATGCGCAAGAATCCTGAGTTCAATCTGCGAATAATCTGCGGACAATAAGCAGTCATAACCTTCTCCCGGCTCAAAAAGGGCACGGATGGTTCGACCTTCCTCCGTACGCACGGGGATATTTTGCAGATTGGGGTCAGAACTGGACAGACGCCCCGTAGCAGTTACCGTCTGGTTGAAACTGGTGTAAATCCGTCCCTCAAGGCCAATCAAATCCCGCATGCCATCAATGTAGGTGGATTTTAATTTGCTCAATGTACGGTAGAGAAGCACCTGTTCCACCACGGGATGTTTATCCCGCAGGGCTTCGAGCACTTCCGCATTGGTGGAATAGCCCGTCTTGGTCTTCTTCACGGGCGGCAGTTCCAGTCGTTCAAAGAGCACTTCTCCTAATTGCTTGGGCGAATTGATGTTAAACTCCGTTCCGGCTAAAACATAAATATCTTCCTGCAAGGCATTTAAGCGGGCTTCCAGTTCTGCGCCCTTCTTATCCAGCTCCGCACGGTTGATATAGATGCCGTTCTTCTCCATAGCCGCCAGCACTTCCACTAGGGGCAGCTCAATATCCGCATAGAGTTTTTCCAACTGCATATCTGCAAGCTTTGCTGCCAGAACCGGCTGCAGACTGGCCAGTGCATAGGCCTCCCACACATGCTCTGCCTGTTCCCCGGACAAATCTGCCGGCTTTTGCTCTGCCGGCAGATATTCCTGCATCAATCTGTCCAGTTCATACTTATTGGCTTCCGGATTTAAAAGATAGGCTGCCAGTTCAATATCAAAGAAATGTGCTGCCGGAATCACGCCTGCCTGATAATAAGCCTTTAACCCTTTTACCGCCGTGGGCATTTTTGCCATAGTCTTTTCCAATACAGCCATGCCCTCAGCATCAGCAACAAAGCCCAGTTTTTTTGCTGGCAACAGACAAACGGCTGCCGCTTTCAGTTCCGCAAAGGGTGCATTGCCATCATATACGCCGCTGACCGCGACAGCCTCTGCCTCTTTCAGTTCTTGTTCCGCTATGGACTTATCCCAAACCTCATAGTTCAAGTCAACTTCAATCGCCGCCGGAGCAGAAAAGTCCAGCAAGATTTCGCCGTCTCCATACAGTTTCACAAAATTCTTCCAAACGGCTTTAAGTTCATAATCATCACAAAACGCCTGCATCCGCTGATGGTCCGGAGTAATGCCATAGCTATCCCAGTCAAGCTCCATCTCCGGCACATTGCATTCAATGGTAGCCAGTTCCTTGGATAATATGGCCTGTTCCCTGTTCTCCGTCAGGCGTTCCTTTAATTTCTTGCCGGAAATATCTTCGATATGGTTTAACACTTCTTCCAGTGAACCGTATTCAATCAGCAACTTACTGGCGGTTTTGGGCCCTAC
>DJYL01000116.1 GCA_002448495.1 Pseudoselenomonas ruminantium
CTCATAAAGCAGGTCATTGGGCCATTTGATGCCCGGCTCAAGACCAAACACCTCCATGGCTCTGGCCACCGCCACCGCCGCCATCAGTGTACATTTCGGCGCTTCCTGCGGCAAAAACTTGGGCCGCAGAATAACGGAAAACCAGATGCCCTTGCCCTTGGGCGAAAAGAACCGGCGTTCCAACCTGCCCTTGCCCCCGGTCTGGCTTTCTGCCACCACTACCGTGCCTTCGGCTGCACCCTCACGCGCCAGCCGCTTGGCTTCGTTATTGGTGGAGTCAATTTCCTCATGGCAGATAATGTTCTGACCGATAACGCTCGTCTGCAAATCATGGGCAATTTCGCCTGTGAGCAGCGCATCCGGCGCTTCTTTCAGCACATAGCCCTTGCGGGCATGGCTTTCGATATCATAGCCCTGCGCCCGCATTTCCTTGATGTGCTTCCACACCGCCGTCCGGGAAACGCCCAATTTGTCTGCCATTTCCTCACCGGATATATATTTATCCCCGCTTTCCCGCAGGATTTGTAAAATCTTATTCCGCATGCCATCCCCCTTATGGATTGGTCATTTTTTTCACACTATACGATTATACCGCCATTAGGAAAATTTTGCCATAGGCAAAAAAAGAGGAATGTGCAGAATCTCATCGCCGCCTGGTGCGAAATTCATTACATTCCTCTTTAGCTTTTTCCTTATTTATTCGGCAAATGCCGGTTCATTCCACTCTCATTTCTCCTAATCGTTTTAATGTATGCCTTTTTGACTCAGGGTAATATTGGCGGGAAGATTTTCCACCGTATGCGCCGTGCGGAACATGGCGGCGGTTTTACTCTGGAAGTCCTTTGCTTTTGCCGATTCCCGATAATGCTCATAGGCGGCCTTATCCCGATAAAGTTCCATGGTATGAATGATGTTCGGATTATCGTGTTCAGCAGTCACAAACATCCCCATTACACCGGCATCTTCCCTTACCGCGCGTACAGCTTCTGCCGTTGCCAGATGCTGATATTCGGCCAGTTTTTCCGGCGCTACTTCATAGCGGTGCATATAGACAACCGTCGCTGTGCCGCTGTCTTTCTGTTCCAAAGCAATGCCGTTGGCCTCCATAATCCGCAGGCTCTTCAGCATTGGCAGCCTTGCCGCCCGGTATTCCTGAAACGCCTCACTGGTGCTGTGAATGCGATAGGCTTCATAGCTTTCGTAAATTTCCAGCAGGCGCATTAAATCATGATTCTTCACATCAATGCCGCCATAAAGCGCATAAGTGCCGGCTTCCCTGGCTGTCTGCGGCCCGACGGTTTTGGCGCCGATTGCGCCCATGGCCTGCATATTGCCCGGTGTGGATTCCAGTACCGCCCAATGCACCATCGGCATATTGCCTTCCGGCGTACGGATTGGATGCGCACTAACGATTGAACCGGCCATCAAAACACCTCCCAGACACAACAGCAAGCTTTTCTTCCATATATTCTTCATTGTTCTGCACTCCTTACTCCATTTTCTTTTCCCATTCGCGGATAGTTGAAACATTGGCCTTGTCCGCCAGTGTTTCCAACCACTCGATTTCTTCTGCCGTAAGCACAGCACCTGCTGCTTATGCCGCATCTTCAACATGCTGCACCTTGGTCACGCCAATGATGGGCTGCAAATCCTTTTCTTTCAAATGATTGCCAAATACCTGATCACCACCAGCTGTGCCTTTTCCCCAGGACCATGCCCCTAAAGCAATTTTCGGCAGATTTCTCATGTTGCTTCCCTCCGTAAACAATCATTTATAACAATATTGACATCGTGTCATTATTATAAACAATAAATGACACGATGTCAACATAACAAAAATATTTTAATTCAGCTTGGCATAATCTGCCGGATTCACCGGTTCCAGCCACTGCGTGATGGCACATATCTCCGTTTATCTGCCATAGCCCAGTTTCTGCACCCAGCCTTTCTACAGTTGCACCGCCGTTTGCCGTCAGGCACATAGCTTATAGTCAGCAACAGCCGGAAAAACATTCCCTACCTTACTTAGCCTCGTAAACTTCCTTTGCCATGCGGAAAGCCCCCCAAGCCTTTGGCCAGCCGGCATAGAAGCCCAGCTGCGTGATGGCTTCGACCATCTCAGCCTGCGTCACGCCATTGGCTTTTGCCGTCTGAATATGATACTTCAGGGAACTGTCAATAATGCCGCTGGCCACCAACGCCGAAATGGTAATCAGACTGCGATCATGCAGGGAAAGGACATCATTGCGCGACCATACCTCACCGAATAAAATATCATCATTGTAACGGGCAAAATCCGGTGCAAATTCCCCTAACGCATCCCGACCTGCTGTCTGTACGATTTTCTTTGCCATTGTTTTTTCTCCTTCCTGATTCGCTGCCATAACCGGCATCATATTCACGGCCAAAAACGCTGCCCCGCAAACTGCGGCTGCCAGTTTCTTCCCCATGTTTTTCACGCTATTACCTCCTCAAATGCAAACCACCTTCAACTTACTTATAGTATAACGTCAGGGATTTTTCTTGTCTAATACCTATTTTACATTTTAGTTCATGTTTTTTGAGCATTGATAAGGCAAAA
>DJYL01000027.1 GCA_002448495.1 Pseudoselenomonas ruminantium
GCACCGCAAAGGCAGCCTGTTTCAACAAAGCATCATGCTGATTGATTTCACTGCCGCCGATGTATAAAGTTTCTTCGCCCAGAAGTCCCCTTATGCCATTTTCCACCAGCAGCGTCTTGGCTTTTTCGCGCAGGCGAATCTGGCGGGCCAGCCGCTTGTCCTGCGCGCCAAAGCGCACACCGGCGAGCATGGCCAGGATTCCCTCATGTGTCAAAAATTCTTCATGGAGCTGCTCGCTTGTCTGTGCACCTTTCAGCAGGTCCTTTTTCTGCCAGCGCTGGAGTATATCATCGCCCTTGTCTGCCAGCAGGCGAATCCAGGGAATCTGTACCAGACTGTAGAACCATGCCTCCATCAAGGGGCGCAGCTTATCCGGCGTAAGTTCCTGCCAAGTGATAAACGCCATTTCTGCATCTTCCACCGCATAGGCCTGCATGCGAACTTCGCCAAATTCGTCCAGTGCCGGAAATATCGCATCGCCCGGTTTCTTTTCCACCAGATAGCATTGATGGAAGGAAATTTCCGAACCTTTCTGCGTGGTCGCATATACTTCTATACAGCCGGACAAGACCTGCCAGAACCCCTTATCGTCTTCCAGCAGGAAACGCTCTCCAGCAAAGAGTTTTCTTGTCATAGCTAATTCACTCTTTCCATTTCTTCCTGTTCCCGTTCCTCAATCAAGCGGCGATACGGCCCAGCATGCTGAATCATTTCCCTATGCGTACCGCGCTCGACAATTCTCCCCTTCTCCAAAACGATGATTTCATCACAATCACGAATCGTGGACAGGCGGTGCGCTACGATAAGACAGGTACAGCCACGGTGACGGATGTTATCAAGCACCTGTTTCTCCGTCAGAGGGTCAAGAGCAGATGTCGCCTCGTCCAAAACGAGCAGGGATGGATTTACCGCCAGTGCCCTGGCGATTTCCAGACGCTGCCGCTGACCACCGGAAAAATTCATGCCGCCTTCCTGCACCAGCGTCTCATAACCGTGATTGAGCTGCAAAATATCTTCATGAATGCAGGCATCCCGAGCGGCCTCAATAATATCGCTGCGCCGTACCGTATGATCAAAAAGCGCAATATTTTCAGCCACCGTTCCCGAAATCAGAAAGATATCCTGGTCTACGGCAGCAACCTTTGCCGAAATCAGTTTGCGGGAAATATGCCTGCGGGGTATGCCGTCAAAGAGAACATCTCCGCTCCACTGCTCATAAATCCCTGTGACGATTTTGGCCAGCGTACTCTTGCCGCTGCCCGAAGCACCCACTACCGCCACCCAGCGCCCCGGACGGGCATGCAGGTCAAAATGATTTAACAGCGGCGCTTCCAGCGGACTATAGCCAAAACTTACATCCTTTAACTGCAAATCCCCGGCTAAAGTCTCCACCTCCGCCGTCTTTGCGTCAGCCGGCGACGGCCAAGGATGGCCTAGTGCGGACGCAGGAGCGTGATGCGACTGTTTTGCGTCCGCCGGAAAATTCAGGCTGTCAACCTCATAGGCACGCACGTCATTAAGACGCTGCATCTGCATTTCCGTAGTCTGCAAGGTAGAGCCCAGCCCCACCAGCGCATTCACCGGTGCCTGAAAGCTGCCCATTAAATTCTGGAAAGCCATAAACATACCGGCAGTCATTGCCCCTTCCATAATGGAAAAGCCGCCTACCGTCATGATGAGCGCCCCATTGATACCGGCCAGCAATGTGGGCAGCAGTTTTACCGACATCGCCCATAACGCCGCTTCCTGCGAGCCCATGAGCACCTTGGTCTGATAACCTGACCATTTGGTAAAAAAGTCGGCCTCGTCTCCGCTGGCCTTGATGGTCTCAATCATTCTCAGCCCGTTCATGGCCACGCCATAGGCCTTGCCGGCATCCTGCTGAATCCGCATATTGAGGTCGGTAAGATGCCGTCGCATGGCAAAAAACAACACGATTTCCACGGAACTGAACGCCACGCCGATAAGCGTAAGCGCCACATTGTACTGCAAGAGCAGCAGCAGATAAAATACCGCCACAAATAAGTCCAGTACAGCCGTAGCCGCAGGCCCTGAGAGGGTATTCGCAATGGATTCATTAAAGCCCACGCGCCCTGCCACCTCTGCGGCATAACGCTGATGAAAGAACTGCATGGGCAGTTTTAAGAGATGCCAGAAATAACTGGAACTGTCAGCAAGCGTAAGCCTTCTCTGCCACTGGGTCAGCACCACGGCTCTCAGCCAGGCGATAATGCCGGAAAGAATAAATGAGACCGTCATGGCCAGACAAAAATTTGTCATCCAGTCGGGGTGCTTACGGGTCAAAATATCATCCAGAAAAATCTGGCTCATCACCGGGCCTGCCAGCCCCGGAATGATGGCACACAATTCCAGAATGATGATAAAAAGCAGTGCCCAGCGGTCATGCAAAAGTTTTTTCGCCACATCCTTGAAAACATTGTAGCGGTGACCGGCAGGCTTAAAATCCGGCCCCGGCTCTATAAGCAAGGACACACCTGTATAGGAGGTGCGAAATTCTTCCCAAGGCACAGTCCGCCGCCCCATAGCCGGGTCGTTTAATACAGCCTTGCCCCTTTGAAAACCTTCCAGCACGACAAAATGATTGAACTCCCAATGAATAATCAAGGGAAAGATTTCTTCTTCGGCCATTTCCCGAAGGTCACTGGCTGACCAGCGGTAGCCATCGGCCTCACAACCGCGGTTCCGCGCCGCCCGTATGACACAGCTGGCCTTGGAGCCGTCACGGCTCACACCGCATTCAGCGCGCAGTTTCTCCAAGGGAATCCATAGGCCAAAATGCGCCAGCACCATGCCCAAAGATGCCGCCCCGCATTCCGTAGCCTCCATCTGCAGCACCGTGGGAACTTTCACCCTT
>DJYL01000113.1:0-564 GCA_002448495.1 Pseudoselenomonas ruminantium
TCGTATTGTCAAACTGCAATTTATGAATGTAGATAAGCTATAAAGGAGGAATTTATGAAGGATAGAGTAATTATCACGCAGGGGCAGTATGTGGCATCTGCTGTCAAAAAAGACCAATACCCTGAAGCCGACCTGCCGGAAATCGTCTTTATTGGCCGTTCTAACGTAGGTAAGTCCTCGTTGATTAACTCGCTGACACGTGTAACCAATCTGGCCAGAGTGTCTTCCCAGCCGGGAAAGACGCAGACGATTAACTTCTTTGAAGTGGGCGTAAAGATTGCCGAAGTTGAGGAACGCAAGGCGTTTTATCTCGTGGATTTGCCCGGTTATGGCTATGCCAAGACCGGCAAGGAAAAGCGGAAAATCTGGTCGAAGTTCATTGAGGAATACCTCTTGAACTCCCCGCGCCTGTCTTTTGTCTGCCAGCTTATCGACAGCCGCCACGAGCCCATGGCTTCGGATATAGAGATGTTCAACTGGTTGGTGGATAATGGCCTGCCCGTGCTGATTATTGCCACTAAGGTGGACAAAATCGGCAAAAACGAGCGGGCAAAAAACATTGCC
>DJYL01000113.1:629-4993 GCA_002448495.1 Pseudoselenomonas ruminantium
GAGCGGGCAAAAAACATTGCCGCGATTAAGCGCAAGCTGGGGGTTAAGGAATTATCTGTACTGCCCTATTCTTCATTAAAAAATGAAGGCCGTTCAGATTTACTTGACGTTATCGGTGATTCTTTGTTAGAATAAGAACAGAGAAATGTGAATCGGATTCATATTATGCAGAAACAATGAATACTGCGCTTGAATGCCGATAACGACAGGGGAGAGGGTAACGATGATGGAGCTGACGGATTTTGACAAATCCTTACTAAACCTTTTGCAGGGGAATTTGCCTGTGTGCAGCCGTCCTTTTGCCAAGCTGGCAGAGGAACTCAATACCGATGAGCAGACGGTACTGACGCGGGTGCAGGAGCTGAAAAACGAAGGTTATCTGCGCCGGATTGGTACATTCTTTGATTCCAACAACTTAGGCTACAAAGGTACACTTGTGGCTTTGAAGGTCGAGCCGTCAAAAATACAGACCGTGGCTGAAGCCATCAATCTCTATCCCGGTGCTACACATAACTATGAACGGGAAGGCCGCTATAATCTGTGGTTTACCCTGCTGACTCCGGATTTGGAAACCGAAGCACGGATTTTGGGTGAAGTACAGTCGTTAAATGGCGTGGAAGATATGCTGAACCTCAAAGCCAATAAAAAATACAAAATCAATGTGCAGTTCAAATTGCATTAAGGGGGTCAGGGGATGGCAGCAGAAAGCATTAATGAATTAAACGAATTAGATAAACGCATTGTCCGTGTCCTGCAGGGAGAGTTCCCGTTGGTAGCTGAACCCTATAAGACTCTGGCTGAACAGGTTGGTGTCAGTGAAGAAACTTTTTTGGAACGGGTTAAGGCTATGCAGGCAACAAAAAAAATCCGCAAGATGGGAGCAGTGCTCTGTCATCGCGAAGTTGGCTTTAAGGCCAATGTGCTGGTAGCCTGGGAAGTGCCGGAGGAAAGACTCGATGCCATTGCCCAACATATGGCGGCCAGCCCCTCTGTAACGCATTGCTATGACCGCAATACTGCCCCGAACTGGCCCTATAACCTCTATACTATGGTACACGGGCACAGCCGTGAAGAATGCGAGCGGGTAGTCGAAAAGCTGGGTGAGGAATGCAAAGTCAGCAAACACGTTATGCTCTACTCCAAACATGAGTGGAAAAAAACCGCCATGAAATATTTTTGTGAATAAGGACGAGGTTCAAAGGATTTATTGCCTTTGAACCTTTTTTCTTTATTTTGCTGAATAAATGTGTTAATATGTAAACAGTGTTTCGTCAATAAATACAACATTCACTTATAAGCGAGGTAATCCCTATGGTCAATCAAAAAATGTATGAACTGGGCACGAAAAAATCCACCATTCGCACCATCTTTGAATTCGGCAGAAAACGGGCCGCTGAGGTTGGCGAGGAAAATGTCTATGATTTTAGTCTGGGCAATCCCAATGTTCCCACTCCTGACTTTATCAAGGAAGCAGCGGTAGATATTCTTACCCATATGGAGCCTTCGGCCATTCATGGCTATACGGTGGCTCCGGGCAATCCACAGGTGCGCAGGGCATTGGCTGACAGCATCAACAGCCGTTTTGGCATGGCGATAACAGAGAAAAATCTGTTTATGACCGCCGGTGCTGCAGCTTCTATTACGATTTGTTTTAAAGCTCTGTTCCAGCCGGAAGATGAATACATCACCTTTGCGCCATTCTTCCCGGAATACCGGGCTTTTGTGGAATCGGTAGGCGGCAAATTGGTGGTTGTTCCTGCACAGCCAGAGGACTGGCAGATTGATTTTGCCGCTTTTGAAAAGCTTGTAACCAATCATACCAAGGCCGTAATCGTCAACAGTCCGAATAATCCCAGCGGCGCAGTCTATTCGGCAGAAACCATCAAGAAGCTGGCGGAAATCCTGCAGGCCAAGGAAAAAGAGTATAATCATCCCATCTTTATCATTGCCGATGAACCCTATCGGGAAATTGCCTTTGACGGCTATACCGTGCCGTATATTCCGAAATATTACGCGAACACTTTGGTCTGCTATTCCTACAGCAAATCGTTCTCCCTGCCCGGTGAGCGTATCGGTTATATCGTTGTGCCGGACAGCGTGGAGAATTTTGAGAAGGTCTATGGAGCCATTGCCGGTGCCGCCCGCGTGCTTACCCATGTAAATGCGCCTTCTCTCTGGCAGTTGGTGGTGGGACGCTGCGCCGACAAGCCTTCCGATATCAGCACCTATGTAAAAAACGGTCAGCTGCTTTATCAGGGGCTTATCGATGCGGGCTTCGAGTGCGTGAAGCCGCAGGGAGCATTCTATTTATTCCCCAAGTGTCTCGAAGACGATGATTATGCTTTCTGCAAAAGAGCACAGAAATATGATCTACTGCTGGTTCCTGGCACAGATTTTGGCTGCCCCGGCTATTTCCGCGCTGCTTACTGCATCAAAACGGAAACCATTGAAAAATCTCTGCCGTTATTCAAAAAACTGGCAGCTGAATATCAATAATTTGCTTAAAAAACGTCATCCGTTCGATGACGTTTTTTAAGTATACATTGATTAAGTATTGCGAAAATTAGTATTAGGGTGTAAAATAAAACTATAGAACAATATGGACAAGAGGATTAGAAATGAAAAGAGAATATGAAGCCGTCAGGACAACAGCGGTTTCGGGTGGATCTGGAATCGATAAGATTATGCCGGCAAGTAGTCGCTGAGAAAGTGAGGGATTACTGTGGAGAACTTTTATCGATGGCTGTTGTCAACTTCCTGGGCAGAGCGCTTGAGGGCCTATGCGTATATCGAGAAAGATTTGCGCCATCAGAAACGCTGGGTAATGAATGAAGACAAATGGGAGGATATGAAGATGCTTGTGGGGCAGATTCTATCCATTCACTTCAAGAAGTATCCGGCCAAAGATGTCAAGGATTTTTCTAACCGGATATCCAGGCTGTATCAGCTGTTGTTGTCGCCCATGTCCGAGGAAAAAAGCCGCAACCATGTAATCAGCAAGAATTTGCTGATGGACATTTATGATGAAGATGATATCGCCGCTCGTCAGGCGATACATGCGTTCTTTCATCAGAAACGCTGTCAGGAAAATCATTCGGTGCTGGATAATCTTTTCCGGTGCTATGAACATATGATGGAACAGGCAACGAGCAGATATTTGGCTATCATGGCCTAAAAAATAGCAGTCTCCAAGCAAAACTTGCGGGGCTGCTATTTTTTTTTGCCCGAGAAGCAGGAAAAATTTTTCTCCCTAGAAGAATAAGGGAGAGGAAAAAGGAGATAAAAGTCAAGACTGGTTCTCAAAAAATTGCCATGCTATACTGTCAAAAGTGTGATTTTCTTGATGGGCAGCAGGAATTAATGTAGGGAGGACTTTGCTTATGACAATGGATACACAGGGGAAAGAACTGGCATGTATCGAACGGCTGGGAACGTTGTGCGCCATGAGTGAATGGACGGAAGGCCAGCTGGAGGACATACTGGATCTCCTGCGGGATTATGGAGCCAGCTGTGAACATGATGGTTATCAGACGGGTTATGACGAAGGCTATAATACGGCACTTTCTGATGCTGTTGAAGCAGCCCAACGTACCAGTGTAGGTTAGGCTTTGGCTATTTCCATATAGGAGAATTCAATGATTTGCGATATTGACAGGTCAGAGGATAACCGTTATAATTAGTAGCAGGTAATAAAAACAGGTGCAGGACTGGCGGATTAGTGGATTACCACGGGGAACTGCATCTTTGCTTTGATAGCCGACCGCCTGGGCAGAGTGCTGATTGCGTTGCTCAGGCGGTTTTGTTGTCTGAGCAGAAAACAGGAGGATTGACGTTATGAAAGAAATGTGGCAGGGCTTCCGTCCCGGTAAGTGGCAGACGAAACTGAATGTGCGTGACTTTATTCAGAAGAACTATACGCCTTATGAAGGCACAGCAGATTTTCTGGCTGCCGCTACGGAAAACACCACCGCAGTCTGGGAGGAATGCAAACGCCTGTTGGCTGAGGAACGTAAAAAAGGCGGCGTACTCGATGTGGATACGGAGAAAGTTTCCACGACGATTTCGCATGCTCCCGGTTATATCGACAAAGAACATGAATCCATTGTGGGCTTGCAGCTCGACGCGCCCTTAAAGCGCGGCTTGATTGTCAATGGCGGCCTGCGCATGGCGCAGCAGGCGGCAGCAGAATACGGCTATAAGGTCAGCGATGAAATCACGGAAATTTACTCTAAGCATGTAAAGACCCATAACGAAGCGGTCTTTGAACTCTACACGCCGGAAATGCGCAAGGCGCGTCATTTGGGGCTATTGACCGGTCTGCCGGATGCTTATGGCCGTGGCCGTATCATTGGCGATTATCGCCG
>DJYL01000113.1:5080-7664 GCA_002448495.1 Pseudoselenomonas ruminantium
TTCCTGATTGAGCAGAAAAAGCAGGACAAGGAAGAAATGTTCAGCGGGGATATGGATGCGGAAAAAATGCGTGCCCGCAGTGAACTTGCCCAGCAGATTAAGGCATTAAACGACCTCAAGACGATGGCGCAGAGTTATGGCTTTGATATCAGCGCACCGGCCAAAGATGCCTGTGAAGCTGTGCAGTGGGTATACTTCGGCTATCTGGCTTCCGTCAAGGAACAAAATGGTGCCGCCATGTCCATTGGCCGCGTTTCGACCTTCCTGGATATTTATATCGAGCGTGATTTGGCGGCTGGCAGGATTACGGAAGCCGAAGCACAGGAATTCATGGATCAGCTGGTGATTAAACTGCGCATGGTGCGCATGCTTCGTACGCCGGAATACAACGAGCTGTTTGCCGGTGACCCCATCTGGGTAACGGAGTCCGTAGGCGGCATGGGTGAAGACGGGCGCACGCTGGTCACGAAAAACTCCTTCCGTATCCTTCATACCTTGGAAAATCTTGGCCCTTCTCCGGAACCGAATCTGACGGTGCTTTGGAGCAAGCGCCTGCCGGAAAGCTTCAAGAAGTATGCTGCGGAAATCTCTATAAAGACCAGTGCCATTCAGTATGAAAATGATGAGGTTATGCGTCCCGTTTATGGTGATGACTACGGCATTACCTGCTGTGTATCAGCTATGAAACTGGGCAAGATGATGCAGTTCTTCGGCGCCAGAGCCAATCTGGCAAAATCCTTGCTTCTTGCCATCAACGGCGGTAAGGATGAAAAGACGAATGAACAGTTAGCGCCGGAAATGCCCCTGCCTGCCGGCGAGGTTCTGGACTATGCCGACGTGCGCAAAAAGTATTCCAAGGTACTGGCATGGCTGGCTAACCTCTATGTGAATACCATGAACGTGATTCACTACTCCCATGATTTGCATGCTTATGAAGCCGGCCAGATGGCACTCCATGACAGCAAGATTGAACGCCTGATGGCCTTTGGCGTGGCAGGACTCTCCTGCGCGGTAGATTCCCTGTCCGCGATTAAATATGCCAAGGTTACGCCGGTACGCAATGAATTTGGCGTAGCCACGGATTTTAAGGTGGAAGGTGATTTCCCGAAATTCGGCAATAATGACCCGCGTGTGGATGAACTGGCGCATGAACTGACCCATGAATTTATCACGGAACTTAGAAAGCATAAGGCTTACCGTGGTGCAGAACATACGCTATCCATTCTCACCATCACGTCCAATGTCATGTATGGCAAAAAGACAGGTACTACGCCGGATGGACGCAAGATTGGCGAGCCGCTGGCACCGGGTGCTAACCCCATGCATGGCCGGGATAAGAATGGAGCACTGGCTGCAATGAAATCCATTGCCCATCTTGACTATGCGGACTGCCGCGATGGCATATCCTATACCTTCTCGATGATTCCTTCGGCCTTGGGCAAGACCGAGGAAATCCGGGTGCAGAATCTCACGGCTATGCTGGATGGCTACAGCGGCTATGAGGCGCATCATATCAATGTCAATGTGCTGGACAGAGCCGTACTCGAAGATGCCATGGAGCATCCAGAAAATTATCCTCAGCTCACCATCCGCGTGTCCGGTTATGCGGTAAACTTCATCAAACTGGACAGACCGCATCAGTTAGAGGTCATTCAGCGTACATTCTATGAAGCAATGTAAGTGAAAATGATAAAAGGTTATTATCATTCCAAGCTCAGTTTTGGCACTGTAGATGGTCCCGGCATCCGCTATGTACTCTTTCTGGCAGGATGCCGTATGGGCTGTGCCTTCTGCCACAATCCCGATACCTGGGCAAAAGGGGAGCAGACCATAACGGCAGCAGAAGTTCTGCAGGAGATGGAAGAATATCGTAATTTCTACGAATCCTCCGGTGGCGGACTGACGGTTTCCGGTGGTGAACCACTATTGCAGCCGGATTTTTTGGCAGAGCTTTTGGCTGGTGCAAGACAGGCAGGTTTTCAAACCGCTATTGATACCTGTGGGCTGGCTTCCAAAGAGGCCATTATGCAGGTGCTGCCTCATGTGGACAGGGTTCTGTTCTCGTTAAAGGGCAGTACCGAAGCCAGTTATCAGGCATTGACCAAGGCGAAGTTAAGTGTTATTCGAGAAAATCTTCTGCTTATTGCCAGGCGCAAGCCGGTAACTTTGCGCTATGTGCTGATTCCCGGATATACAGCAGGGAAGGAGAGTCTATCCGCGCTTATCCGTCTGGTTCATAGCTTGCCGGAAACGTTAGAGGTAGAGATTCTGCCTTATCATACTATGGGCATTGCCAAATGGGAGGCCTTAGGCTGGGACTATCCCTTGAATGGTGTGCCGGAACCCACCAAAGAAGAACAAACAGAATTTCGCAATTCCCTGCGTCGGGCGGGCATAAAATTAGCGGCAACGGAAAATTAACCGTTGCCGCTGTTTTTTATTTGCGGGGATAAACGCCTATAGTCAGTTTATTGATTAGGGGAATGTACTCACCCAAACGACGGCAGAGACTTGCCGCTATTATGGACAGCAGCAAAGCAGTCAGATAAAACGCAATGATGATGGGAGCGGTCAATATTCGTCC
>DJYL01000036.1 GCA_002448495.1 Pseudoselenomonas ruminantium
CGAGCAATGGAAGGAACCCGTCTGTGGCATATCCGAATGGAGCACCTGTGCCGTGAAATCTTCTGCCTTGGCATCTTCCGGCCATTCTTCCAGCCATGCGTATTGGAAGCCCTGATAGGTGAAATGGGGAGTGAACACTTCCTCCGCATCTGTTCCCTTGATATAGGTTATGGTTTCCTTGGCCTCGCGCAGATTTTCCAGATAGACATTGCCATCTTTATCCAGCACTTCAAAGCAGTGCAGTTTCACCTGTGTTCCCTTTGCCCCCCGTACCTTGAACTTTACCCAGCCGGACATATTCTGTCCAAAATCAAGCACACGCTCCCCCTTGGGTGTTATGAGCATTTGTTTTACCGGCAGTTCTCCTGCCAGACGAATGGGGGAAGCCGTCTGGGGCTGGAGGTTCGTCAGCGGATAGGATAATACCTGCACGTCATGCCAAGCATTAACTGCCGGCGTGATTTTTCTGGCATCATAGGTTTCGCCGCCGTAGATTTCGGCAAAAGTCACCGGGCTGTCGGCACCCTGCCAGCTTTCATCCGTGGCGAAAACTTCTTCCGTGCCGTCTGTATAACGTACATGGAGCTGCCCAAAGAAAGCCGTCTGCTCACCATAGAGATTGCGTACATGATGGAAGGTCAGCATGCCCTTGTACCAGCCCGCGCCCACATGAGCCAGCAGGACATTTTCCCCGTTTTGCAGATAGTCCGTCACCTCGTACGTCTGATACGAGAGCCGCTTCTGATAAACCGTCCAGCCCGGTGCCAGTTCCTCCCGGCCAATCCGCTGCCCATTGATAAAGAACTGGTACAGCCCCAAAGCAGTGGTATAAACAACCGCCTGTTCGACTTTTTTAGCCAGCCGGATTTCCTTGCGCAGATACGTTCCTTTGGAATTGTCCTTATCTGCCGGTGTTTCTGCCGAAATAAATTTTCCCTGCCAGTTTTCCTCGATATTTCCCGTCAGGAAGCTGACCGGCTCTGACCATGGACACCACTTGCCCAAAGCCGCCGCCCGCACCCGCACATAATAACGGCTGCCGCTTTTTAGTTTCACATGCGGCTTGATTCCATTGGATTCCTTGCCTGCCATTTCACCACTGTCATAAATTAGCTGCGTAAAATCCGCCCGCTCTGCGGCCTGTATATGAAAAGCACTCTGCCGGAAATTCTTTTCGCTTGCTGCAAACTGCCAGCTAAGCACGGGAAAACTCGTCACCCCTGCCGCTTCTTCCATAAAGTCCAGCAAAATCTTTTTGATGGTAAACATACTAATTCCTCCCCGAATCCTTATTGTTCTTGCTTCGTTGTTATTGTAGCATGAAAAAAGCCCCATTTCACGGGGCTTACCCTGACTGCAAAAGGGATGTCGGAAAGTGCTAAAAATTCTCCTTATGTTTCCCCGTTTATCGGACTTATGTCCTTTCTTTTTTTGTCCTTTTTTTCATAAAATAAAGATGAATACGAATAGAACAGACTAAAACATGACTAGGAGTGTTATTTATGGAAAACCATGATTCTTTTGTCCTGCACGGCAATATTATCTATACCCCTGACAAAAATAAATTCATATCCTTAAAAGATGGCTGGATGGTTGTCGAAAAAGGAAAAATCATCTCTGTATCTGCCGAAAAACCGGCCTCGGCTGCCGGCCTTCCCATAAAGGACTGTAAGGGCAAGCTGATTATGCCGGGTTTTGCCGATTTGCATCTTCATGCCCCGCAGTTCATCCAGATTGGCATGGGCATGGATTACAAGCTGCTGGATTGGCTGGACGGCTACACCTTCAAGGAAGAGCCCAAATTTGCCGACCCCGATTACGCCCGTCAGATTTATCCAATCTTCGTTGACGAAATGACGGCCTGCGGTACCACCTCCTCGGCAATCTTTGCCACCATTCACAAGGAAAGCACGGATATCCTGTGCGATATTCTTGCCCAAAAAGGCGTACGAGCCTATGTCGGCAAGGTGAATATGGACACCAACTCCGCACCAGCTCTCACCGAAGAAACGGCTAAGTCCCTGCAAGATACGGAAGCATTTATCGAGAAATGGCAGAATCATCCGCTGGTGCGTCCCATCATCACGCCGCGCTTTGTCCCGTCCGTCACGGCTGATATGATGACCGGTCTGGGAAAGCTGGCCGAAAAATATCAGGTACCGGTACAAAGCCATCTGTCCGAAAATCCCGGCGAGATTCAATTAGTCAAGGAGCTGTTCCCACAGGATAAATACTACATGAGCGTCTATGACCGTTTTGGTCTCTTTGGGCAGACACCGACTCTAATGGCGCATTGTATCCATCTTTCGGCGGAAGAAATCGCCATCATGGCAGGGAAAAATGTCTATGCCGTCCACTGTCCGGCCTCCAATCTCAACCTCACCAGCGGCCTGATGCCACTGCGCAAGTTACTGGATGCCGGCGTAAAAGTGGTAATGGGCAGTGATATCGGCGGTGGTCACACGCTCTATATGCCCCATGAAATTGTCCGGGCTATTGAAATCTCCAAAATCCGCAGCATTGAACATCCGGAGGAAAAAGCCCTGCGTCTTAGTGAAGCCTTCTATCTGGCCACCAAAGCTGGCGGCGAATTCTTTGGGCAGACAGGCAGTCTTGAAACCGGCTACAGTGCTGATTTCCTCATCACTGACGTTCCGGACTTCCAGCAAGGCCGCACCGTGGAAGAACAGTTGCAATACTTTATCTATCACGGTACAGCTCAGGACATCCGCGAGGTTTACGTAAACGGCCTGTCTGTAAAAAATTAAGCAAGATTTAATGGAGTGTAGTAATGGATAAGTTAATATTTGCAATCAAGAATGCCAATCGGGAAGATTTCATCATGGCAACAGCCTCAGGGCTGACCGCACTCTTTATGCTGGTGGACATCCCCGTCTGGGCCGTGTTTATCGGCTGGACATGGTATCTGTCCATCGGTGCTAATGTCCGAGCCATCAAAGAGGGCGCTGTCACTTGCATTCTAGGCGGTGTGCTGGCACTGTCCTCTGTGGTCTGCATCGACCTGCTAAAGCCTTATCTTCCCTGGCTGCTGCCTAATATCATCGGTGTATTCCCCAATATTTTGCTGCTGATTCTGACATTCAAGATTCCCGGCATTCAACCGCTGGTCGGCTTCAATGCCTTCTCCTGCATCTTTGCCGGTTATTATCTGAACGGCTTTCCGGTACATCCGGACTATTGGCTCAACATTGTGCTGGCCTTCCTCTATATCAATGGCGGCAATATCATCGGCCTGTTTGAAGGCTGGTTTGTTCAAAAAGTCTGCCGTCTGGCCGGCTATAACCCCAATAACGAATAAAAAAGGCTGTGAAACACGGAATATTCCGCTGTTTCACAGCCTTTACATTTGCAAACTGGTGCGATTGGCGCGATTCGAACGCGCGACCTGCCGCTTAGGAGGCGGACGCTCTATCCAACTGAGCTACAACCGCAACATAATCAGTATAACAGAAAAAGCCCTAAAAGAAAAGCCTTGGCTGCAAAATGCCAAGGCTTTTCCTATTTAAGATTCCCGGCGGCAGATATCTGCCCCAAGACCCACTAATTTGTCTACCAAATTATCATAACCACGGTCAATATGGTGAAGGTAGCCCACCTGGGTTTCCCCTTCCGCTACCAGCCCCGCCAGCACCATGGCGGCACCTGCTCTAAGATCAGTAGCCTTTACCTGACAGCCCGTGAGGGTATCCACGCCTTCCACCACGGAAGTACGACCATCAATCTTGATGTTTGCCCCCATACGCTTTAATTCATCTACGTGCATGAAGCGGTTTTCAAAAACCGTTTCGGTAACCAGTCCCGTGCCCTCAGATATGGCCAGCATAGCCATAAACTGTGCCTGCATATCCGTAGGAAAGCCGGGGTATGGCATGGTCTTGATATCCACTGCCTTCGTACGCTTATTACAGGTTACGCGGATGCCGTCCACATCTTCTTCAATGGTGACACCTGCTTCCTTCAGCTTGGCAATCACCGGTTTCAAATGCTCGCTGATGGCATTTTCAATATAAACATCCCCCTGCGTCATCGCAGCAGCTACCATATAGGTCCCTGCCTCAATGCGGTCCGGAATAATGGTATAATCACGGCCTACCAGCTTGGGTACACCTTCGATTTTAATCACATTCGTGCCGGCACCGCGAATCTTGGCCCCCATCACATTGAGATAATTGGCCAAGTCCACGATTTCCGGTTCCTGGGCCGGATTTTCCAATATCGTGACACCTTCTGCCATCGAGGCCGCCATCAGGATATTTTCCGTAGCGCCCACGCTCGGGAAGTCCAAATAGATTTTCGTGCCCTTGAGTCCATCCGGAGCCGTGGCCTCGATAAAGCCGTGGCCGATTTTAATCTCAGCGCCCAATGCCTCAAAGCCCTTCAAATGCAAATCAATGGGGCGGGTACCGATAGCACAGCCACCAGGCAGGGAAATCTTCGCCTGCCCGCAACGGGCCAGCAGCGGCCCCATGATGAGGAACGATGCCCGCATCTTCCGCACCAAATCGTAAGGAGCCTCACAACTGCCAATAACCGTGCTGTCCACGCGCAGCTGATGCTTGGACTTATCAAAATCCGCCTTAACCCCCAGTTTTTTCAAAACCTCGGTAATGGTATGCACATCTTCCAGCGCAGGAACTTCGTCCAATACACTGGCCGACTCTTGTCCCAAAAGAGTTGCCGCAATAATCGGCAAAACGGCATTCTTGGCCCCGCTGATTTTTACGCGCCCCTTTAACGGACGTCCCCCATGTATAATCAACTTTTCCATTAAGTTCTTTATCCTCCTAATAGTCATGCTCTCTAAAAAGCACCAACCAATAGTTTACCATTAACCGCCAGTCTTTACAATAGGGGATTGCACTTTGCTGCGCGAAAGTACATTAACTGCGCTCTACTGTCAATGCGGAATGGATTACATTGTCAATGATGTAACCTGTGGCGAATTTCGTTTCGCCAGGAGTGAGTTCCTGCTTGCCAAAGCTGGCCAACTTGCTGACTTTGGCCTTTCTCTTCAAATTGGCATCTTTCTGCGCATTCGCCAAAGCTTCTTTACTCGGCGTTGCCTGCACAGGTCCGGGTGCAATAACAATTTCATTATTCTTCCCAGCCTTTTCCAGCTTGCGCAGACGGTCTTCCGTCGTCTGTTTGGTTTCCGGCGTGCTGGCTACATCTACACCAGACTGCTGCAGAAGCATCAGCGCCGTAACCGGCACCAGCCCGCCGCCGCGGATATCCAGATTCAACGTGCCTGCCGGCTGGGCATCCGGCACCTTGTAAGGAATAATCAGCGTTTCCTGTGCCTTGCGGTACGGTTTGATGGTCGTCGTAAATTTCACCGTGTCACCGGGCTTTACCTTTTTCTTGTCCGGCACGGCAGATACCAGGGAGGCCGTCTTTCTGCCACCATCCACGGTGATATCCACCTGCACATCGATGATATCGGATTCTTTGTCTGCATTCTGGCAAATCGTGCTCATAGCCTGCATGAGTTCAGCCATGGCAATCTGTCCAACGTCTGCCGTGTTGTAGAACATATTGTCCCGCTTTACCACGCCGTCTTTTACCGCATCCGTACGAATTCTGAACCCGACCTTAGCCGTGCTGCCGCTAAGGTTGTCACTGGTCTTGGAAAGCGCTGCATAGGCAATACCACCAGAAAGCTGCGGCAGGAAATCTTCATCATAGGCAATCCGTGCCCCATAATTTTCACTGCGGGCAAGGCCATTATCCTTGACGCTGACCTTGATGGGCACTACCGAAGGGAACTGCCCCAACGTACCTGCAATTCCCGTTGCCCGGTCCTGACTGATACGGCCGATAATGTTGCCGATATTAGCCACTTTCATGCCGTTGCTCTGGCCACTTATCGTGCCCACCACCGTGGCATCGGTCATAAAGTAATTGACATTGCCCCGATGCAGGAAGGGATGGCCAAAAGCCAAAATCCGGTCGCCATCTACAGCCGTCACCGTTCCGGTTGCTCCTACGGCAAAGTCACCATAAGTCACAGCAACACCGACAGCCGCCCCCGGTTCCAGCGTAGCATGATATTTCGTCTTATTCATCGCTGCCGTGCCGGGCGTCCCCATCGGCAGAAACGTAAAGCTGTCATGCGGGTCAATCTGTCGTTTCAAAAAGTCCAGTCCGGCCTGGTTAAAGCCGGAAAAATACATGACATCCTTAGGCTCAGGCTTTACATCCGCCTTAGCCTGCGGCTTATCATCTGCGGGCTGCTGAGCGGCGGACTCGTTTTTCTCATCCTTGGCCGGTGCGTCCTTCTCTTTTTTGGCCTGTTCCTTATCCGCAGTTACTGCCGCCCGCGCCCGATCCACGAGTTCATCCCCATAGACCTTTTTATCTGCAGATTTGGCCCGCTCCTCTTTTCGTTTCTTCTTCTCTGCTGCAGCCTTTTCTCTTTTCTCTGCTTCTTTTTTTATGTTAATCGTTGAAATATGCGTCTTATTCTTCTTGTCCGGCATGGACCATAGTGGCAGCATTTCATCAATCGGCGTGATAAAGAACGTATACGGCGTCATTTCTTTAATCCCTGCCGCTACCGCACCGATAAGATAGCCATTCACATATACAGGGCTGCCACTCATCCCCTGCAATATCCCGCCGGTCTGTTCAACCACTGGCCCGGAGGCTTTGGCCATAATCATCGGCTGCGAACCTTTGCCGTTTTCCATATTGCCCACGATATCCACTTGAAAATCCCGCAGCTGCCCGCTGCTGTCGATAACGGTGTAAGCCGTGCCGACCATCCCTTCCGTCACCTGATCATGGGACAAAATCGGATCCAGCGCCAATCCCGTAGCAGGCGGCATCGTCATCATGGCTGCCAGTCCTAAAGCCGCCATTTTCTTTATATATTTACGCAAAATAATTCACCTCATTTGCTCGCAATAATCGCTATCCCTTCATTATACCGCCATCATAATGGTTTTACTATAGGTATAAAGTCCTAAATAAATTTATTTTTCCGTAAGAATCAACGCCGACCCCACAGAACGCTCCCGACCATCGCTGGGGGAGTTTTGCAGCAGACCGCCCACGACCAGGGCACTAGAGCCGCCACCATCGAGATTCATCGCGTCTTTGGCTCCCATCTTGACCAACAGTTTAGCCCAATCCGTCAGCGTGAGGCCACGGCTGGAAGACTGTCTGCCGTCCACTACACCAAACAGATAGTTGCCATTCTTGAGGATAGCCACCGCACTGCGCGG
>DJYL01000190.1 GCA_002448495.1 Pseudoselenomonas ruminantium
CGTGTCCAAATCATAGCCATAATCTTTGAGCACTGCTGCCATGGCGCACATGGCATAGGAATTGACATTTTTCGACAATGGCGCAAAAACGCCATCTCCCACGGAAAGTTTAGGGTCAGGAATTACGAGTTCCTCGTCAAATTCCATATGGCTGCCCAAGCCCATGCACACCGGGCAGGCACCATAGGGGTTATTGAACGAAAACATGCGCGGCGTGATTTCCGGCAGGCTGATGCCGCAGTCCACACAGGCAAAGTTTTCGCTGAACATCAAGAGTTCGCCGTCCACCACCTGCACATAGACCACACCTTCGCCCAGTTTGAGTGCAGTTTCCAACGAATCGGCCAGCCGCTGTTCCATGCCTTCCCGCACGACCAGACGGTCAATTACAACTTCAATGGTATGTTTTTTGTTCTTTTCCAAATTGATATCATCATTGATGTCGAAGATTTCCCCATCAATGCGTACCCGCACATAACCTTCATGGCGGATATGTTCCAAAATCTTGCGGTGTTCGCCCTTCTTCCCCCGCACGACCTGCGCCATAATCAGGAGTTTGGTGCGCTCCGGCAGTTCCTTTATTCGATCCACCATCTGGTCAACCGTCTGCTGGGTGATGGGCTTGCCGCACTTGGGGCAGTGCGGACGCCCCGCCCGGGCAAAGAGCAGACGCAGATAATCATAGATTTCCGTGACCGTGCCCACCGTGGAGCGCGGATTATGACTCGTGGTCTTCTGGTCAATGGAAATAGCCGGCGAAAGGCCGTCAATATTATCCACATCCGGCTTGTCCATCTGCCCCAAAAACTGCCGGGCATAGGAGGACAACGACTCCACATAACGCCGCTGCCCTTCAGCATACACCGTATCAAAAGCCAGCGAGGATTTCCCCGACCCGGACAAGCCCGTAACCACCACCAGTTTATCTCTGGGAATATCCACGTTTATATTCTTTAAGTTATGGGCTCTTGCCCCCTTGATTTTGATAAATTCTTCCATAGCCTTGCCTCTTTCACATAATCAATGGTTATCCTGCAAAAATAAAGGGGACTTTTCAGCCCCCTTTGCTTATATGCAACTGTATTGCTCACCACAAGTATATACCATTTGTAAAGCCATCGCAAGATTACTTAAATTCCACGAATTCATCAATCCTTGCGCCGCCTTTAATCATGGGTTCCACGAAACTGCGCCATACATTGAGGACAATCACCCGCGGATGAGTTGTGTCCGCCAGAGCCCGGTTCAGGGCTTCGGCAAATTCCTCCTGCGTGGAGACCGTTTCGGCCTTGATGCCAAAGCTGCCTGCATAGGCGGCATAGTCCATCTGGTAATCAAATTCGCAGGCAATGTATCGTTCCTGATACATGACCTTCTGCAGCTGGCGAATCATGCCCAGACTGGTATTATTGACAATCAAAGAAATCACCGGCAATTGCAGGCGGGCGATGGTATAGAATTCATTGCCCGTCATTTTTATCCCACCGTCACCGGCTACATGGATAACCCGGCGGCTGTCACCGTAGTACAGCTGCGCCCCCATGGCTGCCGGCAGGCCAAAGCCCATCGTGCCCAGGCCGCCCGAAGTCAGCCAGGTGCGCGGTTCTTCAATGCGCAGATGCAGAGCCGCCCACATCTGATGCTGACCGACATCCGTAGCAAAGGCATAGGGCTTGCCCTTGGTATTCTGTGCCACCTGATGCAAGGCCCAGGGAACCGTCAGGCGATTCACATGATAGTCATAATCATAGGTTTCCTGCCAGCCCTGAATCTGCTGCCACCATTCATCCAGATTGCCCGTGGCCTCCTGTTTCATCAGAAGCCCTAAAATAACCTTCATATCTCCGGCCAGCCCCAGGCTGTTGCCGATATTCTTGTCGATTTCAGCGGGGTCAATGTCAATATGAATAAATTTCGTATTCTGTGTATATTTCTTGACGTTGCCTGTCTGACGGTCACCAAAGCGGCTGCCAATGGCAATGATCAAATCCGCTGCCGCCACGGCATGATTGGCCGCCTTTTCCCCATGCATTCCCGCAAAGCCCAGAGACTGCGGATGTTCTCTGGGGATAGCGCCCAAGCCCATCAGGGTATGCGCCACTGGCAGATGATATTTTTCCACAAAGGCCGTAACCTCCGCAGTTGCCCCTGCCGAAATGACACCGCCGCCGACAATGACCACAGGTTTCTGCGCTTTGACGATTTCCTGTGCGGCTTCGGCTGCGCAAATCAGGAAATCCGCATCCGGCTTGCCGGATTTTTTTTCTGCCGCAACAGCATCTGTCCAAGTCACTTCCTCAAAAAACAAATCCCTCGGCACATCCACCAGCACCGGGCCGGGGCGGCCTTTTTTCGCCAAGGCAAAGGCCTCTCTTATGGTATCCACCAGTATTTTGGCATCCTTCACCTTGTAGTTGTGCTTGGTAATCGGCATGGTCACATCGAGAATATCCGTTTCCTGAAAGGCATCACGGCCTAAAAGCGCCGTATCCACCTGTCCGGTAATCGCCACCACCGGAATCGAATCCATAAAGGCTGTGGCAAGGCCTGTCACGAGATTTGTTGCGCCCGGACCGGAAGTAGCGATACAGACCCCGACTTTTCCCGAAGCACGTGCATAGCCGTCAGCGGCGTGAGCGGCATTTTGCTCGTGGGTCACGAGAACCTGCTTTATCTCCTTGCTATCATATAAAGCGTCGTATAAAGGCAGAATCATCCCCCCGGGATAGCCAAACACCGTATCGACGCCCTGTTCCTTCAAACATGCAACGACTGCCTGTGCTCCGTTCATAACAAATTACACCCTCTCACTGATTACCTTAGTCATTTCTGCGGTACCCACCTTCGTAAAGCCGTCCTTCCACAAGTCCGGCGTACGGAAACCTTCAGCCAGCGCCTTATCCACGGCTGCCTCGATAGCATCTGCTGCAGCTTCCTCATGCAGCGAATACCGGAGCAGCATAGCCGCCGACAAAATCGTGCCAATGGGATTGGCAATTCCCTGCCCGGCGATATCCGGCGCACTGCCATGAATCGGCTCATACAGGCTGGTACATTCACCGATGGAGGCCGACGGCAGCATACCGATGGAACCGCCAACTACAGCCGCTTCATCGGAAAGAATATCGCCAAAGAGGTTGCCCGTCACGATAACGTCAAACTGTGTCGGCTTTACCGCAATCTGCATAGCGCAGTTATCCACATAGAGATTATTGCACTCCACTTCCGGATAATCCTTGGCTACTTTTTCGACCGTTCTGCGCCAGAGGCGGGAAGTAGCCAGCACATTGGACTTGTCAACGGACGTCACCTTGCCACGGCGCAGCTTGGCCGTCTCAAAGGCGAGTTTGGCAATGCGCTCCACTTCGGGTACGGAATAGTTTTCCAAATCCCAGGCACGTTCCACGCCGTTATGCTGTTCGGATTCGCATTTTTCGCCAAAGTAAATGCCGCCGATAAGCTCACGGACGATAACGAGGTCAGCCCCGCGCACGAGTTCCGGCTTTAACGGAGAATACTCAATCAGGGCATCGGCAACCTTTACCGGGCGCAGGTTGGCATAAAGCCCCAATTCCTTGCGCAGCCCCAAAATGGCCTTTTCCGGACGCTTGGCAGGCTCTACCTTATCCCATTTATCGCCGCCCACGGCTCCGAACAGAACACCATCAGATGCCTTGCAGGCCTCAATGGTTTCCTGCGGCAGGGGTGTGCCGAATTTATCATAGGCCGTACCGCCGGCATCGTGATAGTCAAAACTTAACCCCAGACCGAACTTTTTATCTGCCGCCTTCAGCACCTCTACTGCGGAATCAGTAATTTCCTTGCCAATGCCGTCACCGGGAATAACCGTAATTTTATATGCCATAAGTAACCACACTTACCCTTTCTTTTTGATATATTCAATCAAACCGCCTGCTTCGGCAATCTCCTGCACAAAGCCCGGCAGGGGATGCGCATGGAACACATCGCCCGTGGTCAGATTCCTGATTTCGCCAGTGCTTACATCCACCTGCAGTTTATCGTCAGCATGAATCTTTTCCACATCATCGCCGATTTCGAGCAGGGGCAGGCCGATATTAATGCCATTGCGATAGAAAATCCGCGCAAAGCTGGCCGCAATGACCACGGGAATCCCCGAAGCCTTGATGGCTACCGGCGCATGTTCACGGGAGGAACCGCAGCCAAAATTGCGCCCCCCCACCATAATATCGCCATCCTGCACGTTCCCCGCAAAACTTTCATCAATATCCACCATGCAGTGGCTGGCCAGTTCCTTGGGGTCAAAAGTATTTAAATATCTTGCGGGGATAATGACATCGGTATCGATATTATCCCCATAACGCCAAACTTTTCCTTCTAACTTCATCTTACTGTACCTCCTCTGCCGTGGCAATTCTGCCTAAAATTGCACTTGCCGCCGCCACATGAGGGCCAGCTAAGTAAACTTCACTATCCACGTGTCCCATACGGCCACGGAAATTGCGGTTGGTGGTCGAAACACATTTCTCACCGGCCGCCATAATGCCCATATAACCGCCCAGGCACGGGCCGCAGGTCGGCGTGGACACTGCACAGTCCGCATCAATAAAGATGTCAATATAACCGCGCTTCATCGCTTCCTTATATACTGCCGGACTGCCGGGAATCACGATACAACGCACGCCGTCAGCCACCTTATGCCCCTTGAATACTTCGGCGGCAATCTGCAAATCCTCCAGACGCCCATTGGTACAGGAGCCGATAATCACCTGCTGAATGGCAATAGGCTCTTTGATATCTTCTACCCGCTTGGTATTGCCCGGCAGATGCGGGAATGCCACTACCGGTTTCAAGGCTGACAAGTCAATCTTCACCGTCTGGCAGTAAACCGCATCTTCATCAGCCGCTACCGGCTCAAAAGGCTTTGTTACCCTGTCCTTGACATATTCTGCCGTCACTTCATCATAAGGGAATATACCGGCCTTGCCGCCCGCTTCAATCGCCATATTGGAAATCGTCAGCCTATCCGTCATAGAGAGCGACTTCACGCCGTCACCGGCAAACTCCAAAGACTTATAGAGTGCGCCGTCCACGCCAATCTGACCAATCAGCGTCAGGATAACATCCTTGCCGCTGATACCGGCAGGCTTCGAGCCTGTAAGTTCGACCTTAATGGCCTGCGGCACCTTAAACCATGCTTCGCCCGTAGCCATCGCCGCGCCCAAATCCGTAGAGCCGACACCGGTAGCAAAACCGTTGACTGCGCCATAAGTACAGGTATGGGAATCTGCGCCGATGGTCAGCATCCCCGGTGCCACAATACCTTTTTCCGGCAGAATAACATGTTCAATGCCCACACGCCCCTGTTCGAAGTAATGCACAATCTTATGCTTTACGGCAAAATCCCGTACAATTTTCGCCAGTTCAGCGGATTTGATATCCTTGGCCGGCTGGAAATGATCCGGCACCAAAGCGATTTTTTCATTATCAAAGACCGGACGGCCAATGCTTTCAAATATCTTGATGGAAGGCGGTGCCGTAATATCGTTGGCCAGCACCATATCCAGCTTGCAGGTCACAAGCTGTCCTGCGGTCACGCTTTTCAAACCTGCATGTTTGGCGAGAATCTTCTCGCTCATCGTCATCCCCATGCTCTCACTCTCCTGTTTCTATAAGAAAAGCCTTCCCGTCAGGTGGAAGGGAAGGCTTCTCACTACTGTTTAATTAAAAACATTCGACTTAAATGGACATATTCCTGCTTTTGCAGAAGGTTAAGACTTAGTCTTTGGACAGGTCAGCGCCGTCTTTGAGCCAGCTCATCATGCCACGGAGCTGAGCGCCCACCTTTTCAATGGGATGTTCAGCCTGAATGCGGCGCTGTGCCAGGAAGTTAGCACGACCGGCAGCACGGTTCTCCAGAAGCCAGTTGCGGGCAAAGGTGCCATCCTGAATTTCCGTCAGCACTTTCTTCATTTCCTTCTTGGTTTCTTCCGTTATAATACGGGAACCAACCATGTAATCGCCATATTCAGCCGTATCGGAAACGGATTTGCGCATCTTGGCCATGCCGCCTTCATAAAGGAGGTCAACGATGAGCTTCATTTCATGGAAGCATTCAAAGTAAGCCATTTCCGGCTTGTAACCGGCTTCCACGAGGGTTTCAAAACCAGCCTTCATCAGTGCGCAGACACCACCGCAGAGTACGGCCTGCTCACCAAAAAGGTCAGTCTCCGTCTCATCCTTAAACGTGGTCTGAATAGCACCGGCACGGGTACCGCCAATGCCACGGGCATAAGCCAGAGCCACATCAAAGCACTTGCCCGTGTAATCCTGCTCTACAGCAAACACATCGGGAACGCCGCTGCCTTCGGTGTAGGTACGGCGAACGAGATGACCGGGGCCTTTCGGGGCCACCATGAAAACATCCACATTTGCCGGAGGCACAATCTGCTTGAAATGAATATTGAAACCATGAGCGAAGGCGAGAGCACTGCCTTCCTTGAGATTCGGCGCAATTTCAGCCTTATATACATCAGCCTGCTTTTCATCAGGAATCAAAATCATGGTGATATCAGCAGCTTTTACAGCGTCAGCTACAGACAGAACCTTCAGTCCATGCTTTTCAGCTTCAGCCTTGGACTTGGAACCTTCATAAAGGCCGACTACTACGTTTACGCCGCTTTCCTTAAGATTCAGTGCATGGGCATGCCCCTGACTGCCGTAACCGATAATGGCAACGGTCTTGCCGTTCATGACTTCCCAGTTTACGTCCTGATCATAATAAGTTTTTGCCATAGTACTCTCTCTCCTCACAATGTTCATAAATAGTATGCTCACCGCGTTCCAGCGCGATAAGACCAGTGCGAATGACCTCGGCGATACCATACGGCTTGATGAGATTCAAGAACGCCGTCACCTTGTCATCACTGCCTGTCAGCTCGAAGATAACCATGGAACTGTCCACATCCACCACATGGGCGCGGAAAAGTTCCGCCATCTTCAGAACATCCAGACGATTCGTGTCATTTGCCTTGACCTTAATCAGCGTCATCCCCCGGCAGACTGCATTTTTCTCGTCCAAACGCTGTACGGCTTGCACCACCGGCATTTTCTCCAGCTGTTTGATCATCTGCTCAATGAGATTTTCATCGCCGTGTACAACAACCGTGATGCGGGAATACCCTTCTTTCTCCGTCACGCCAACTGCGAGACTGTCGATATTGAATTCGCGTCTGGAAAACATACTTACAACCCGGACCAGCACACCAGTCTGATTTTCCACAAACACAGACAAGACATGTTTCATCCTGCAATCCCCCTTGTTTTTCACACACAAACATCATAACACGTTTAGGCTGTCCATTCAATATGTAAAGTTGTAAATATGTATACATTATTGCGCGAATAGCTATTTTTGTCAACTATATTATGTAACTTTTTTAATCTT
>DJYL01000032.1:0-2738 GCA_002448495.1 Pseudoselenomonas ruminantium
CTTGCTGCTTGTCACCACGAAAATGACGATTGATAGAGACATCGCTTAGGGCGGAGGTGGGGATGCTTTTCTCTGCGGAACGACTGTCCGAACGCAGTGAGGACTGACCCACAAACGACAATTCCTAGAAATTGAGCTGAACGTACGCGCCGCCGGCCTGCCCGGCGCAGGTATCTAGAAACGATAAGACTTTTGCTGGTGGGTCATTTAGTGCAGCAGAGAAAAGTATTCCCACCTCCGCCCCCACTGAGCTGTAACTCAAAAAATAAAGTTCGTATTGTCAAACTGCAATTTACAAAAAAAATCTGCTGACGCTTTTCATCAGCAGATTTTTTCTTACTAAATTACGAATCCAGCAATGGCATTCCCTTATTATCATCAAATGTCGCCGTACACCGTGGATAGTTGGTGCAGCCCCAAAATGCTCCGTTCTTGCCGCGAATCAGCCTTAGATGCCCCTCCCGGCACTTGGGACAGAGATATTTCTCATCAGCCGCCGTTTTTTCCTTGGCGGCTTTTTCCATCGGGCTTGCCGAATACTTGGGCTTATCGCTCCAGTTCTGCCACTTGGATGCTGCCGGACGGCTGGCCTCGTAGCTTGCCATATCCGCCGCCAGCTGGGCTTCGTAATCGGCTGCGGCAAACAGGGAATTTAAGTCCGCCATATCCTGTGCGCTGGGGCCTGCGCCGGTCTGGGCATAAGCCATTGTGGGAGCTGACCGTGGCGCGGATGCAGTACGCGTACGCGCCGCCCCGCCGCTTTGCCGTGCCAACTGACTGGCCGACACTGCCGCCGGGACAGTAGTGCGGAAACTGCGTGCCATTCTGGCCTTGGCATCTTCAAAATCCGGCTGGCCGTCCTTGTCGTTGCAGGTCATGCGGCATTTGGGATAGTTGGAACACCCCCAGAATAAACCGTTTTTGCCCTTGCGCTGAGTCAGCACACCGCTATGACAGCGCGGGCAGACATTATCTCCCGTGACCTCCATCTGGGCATTGCCCGCCTTGCCGCAGAGTTTTTTCGTAAACTCTATCTGCCCGGTCAAAAATTCTTCTAAAGTGCCATCACCTTCGGACATGGAATGAAGCTTATCCTCCCAAATCGCCGTGGAATCGGGATAGGTCATTTCATCCGGCAGGGCATCGACCAGAAGATACGCCGCCGGCGTGGGCACGAGGTATTTTTTCTTGCCCTGTTTCTGCATAAACTTGCGCTTGACCAAATCCTCGATAATGGTCGCGCGCGTTGCTTCGGTGCCGATACCGTAGACATCCTTTAACTGCTTTTTAGCTTCGGGATTTTTCACATACTTGTGGATTTCCTTCATACCTGCCAATAAAGTAGACTCCGTAAAGCGCACCGGCGGCTTTGTTGCCCGCTGGGTAATATCGCCCTTTTCATAGGTGACACTATCCTTTTTCTTCATCACGGGCAGAGTGTCGTCGCTGTCCTCTTGGTCATTGTCGTTTTCGTTGTCGCTGTCCTTGTTGGCGGCTTTTTTCTTGGCCGACTGATACATGACCTTCCAGCCCAAGTCGCGCTCCGTGCGCCCGCTGGCGGTAAAGAGTTCCTCCTTGTAGGTGACCTCCACCTTAGTCTGGTCATAAAGATGCACCGGATAGAACTGCGCCATATAGCCGCGGGCAATCAAAAAGTACAGATTGCGCTCCTCGGTGGTCATAGTCTGCATATTGGCCTTGACCGTCGTGGGAATGATGGCATGGTGCGCCGAAATCTTCTTGTCGTTCCAAGCACGGCTTTTGCTTTTCGTATCGACGCCGTTTGTCCAGCCGGCTAGCCGTTCATCTCCGGCCTGTGCCAGATTGGTGATGATTTTCACAGCATCCCCGAACTGATTGGTAGGCAGATATTCACAATCCGAACGCGGATAGGTGGTAAGTTTTTTCTCGTAAAGCTTTTGCGCAGTGTCCAAAACCACCTGCGGAGCATAGCCAAACATCTTGCCCGCCAAGACCTGCAACGAGGACAGGGAAAAGGGCAGGGGCTGCGGCTCCTGCTTTTTCGTCTTTTGGTAGGCCGAGATTACGCCTTCGCGCGGCTCCTGCTGAAATTCCGCGAGCTTTTCCTCGGCAATTTTCTTGTCAATCAGGCGGTTTTCGCTGTCCAGCCCCGCCATGGTGTCCTTTGGCTTCCATTGGGCGGTAAAGCTGCCGTTTTCATGGGCAAACTCGGCCTTAATCGTATAGTAATCGACAGGCTTAAAGTTCTCAATCTCCCGCTCCCGCCGCACAACGAGCGACAGCGTAGGGGTCTTGACCCGCCCAATGGGCAATACCAGCTTGTCATGCCCCGCCCGTCTGGCCGCCAATGTATAGGCTCTTGAAAGGTTCATACCGATAAGCCAGTCCGCCCGCGCACGTGCCAGTGCCGATTGCTTGAGATTGAAAAATTCACTGTTTTCCCGCAGGTTGGCATTGGCCTTCTTGATGCTCGCCTCGTCCAAAGCGTTCAGCAGTATTCGCTTGACCGGCTTTTTATTGCCCAAGTAGTCCAGCACTTCATCCACAAGCAGCTGTCCCTCACGGTCAGGGTCTCCCCCGTGGACGATTTCATCACAGCGCTCAATCAGCCCCTTGACAATGGCAAACTGCTTTTCGCAGGATTTATCGACAAAGAGCTTCCACTGCTGCGGGATAATCGGCAAGTCCTCCGCCCGCCACCTTTTGTACTTCGGGTCGTATTCATCCGGCTCTGCCTGCCGCAGAATATGGCCAAA
>DJYL01000032.1:2841-12257 GCA_002448495.1 Pseudoselenomonas ruminantium
CCGTCACAGCGGCGCACAGGCCCCTTCAGGCACTTGGCGATTTCCCGCCCCATGCTCGGTTTTTCCGCAATATATAAACGCAATTTTACTTACTCCTCAAAAAAACAAGCGATACAAACCATAGATAATAAGCCCCAGCCAGCAGACAACAAAGAGCGTTGCCGTAAACAAAATGGCGGGCATATAGCGCAGCATTTTCCCTGCCTGCGCCTCCGCCTGATAGCGCACATGCGCAGGCAGCATATTCGTCAGTCCCATAACCACCGCCGGCACAATCACCGCATCATCAATAATCCCCGCCAGCGGTACAGCATCGGGAATAAGATCAATCGGACTCACCAGATATAAAATCGCCGCAATGAGCAGCCCCTTCACATTCCGAGGCGTATCCCGATGCTTAAGCGCCACCAGCATCACGAGCAAATCATAGCGAAACAGTTTCAAAAACGTAAGAATTCTGCGCATATCATCCATCCCTTCCGTAATCTATTTCCTAATGTTACCACATTTGCAGAGCAAAAACAAAGCACCCCTTCGTATGAGCAGTACGAAGGGATGCTTTGCTGTGTATTATATTTTAGGAGAGCTTTAACGAAAGCCTGTATATAATATAGCACCATTGAGAATGAAAATCAATGGGTAATTGAGATTTTTTTCAAAAAGTTTTTTACGCCAGAAGGTCACGGATTTTCCTGTCCAAAATATCCAGATTGTTGCTGGAGATTATGAGCACTTCCGTGCCCCTGTCCACCTCTCCCTTGGCCTTTTGCGTGCAGGCATGGGATACGGCATTGGTATTGATGACGAGAATATCCGTGCCAGAGAGTTTATCCCGGTCAAAATTCTTGCTGCTGCCAATAATCTTAAAGCCAGGATGGCGTTCCGCTACTTTTACCTGCCAAGCATCTGAACCGCCAATGACCGCTACCTTGAGCGGCAAATCGGCAAAACAGTCCGCAGGTACTTCCCCTGCATCTTCCACGGCCACTTCTTCAGCGATTTCTTCAACAGGCTGCGGCTCTATCGGCTCATGCCGCCGCAGGCGCTCCCGAATTTCTTTCAGCGTATCCTGCAAACGAATATTCTCCAGCAAAATATCCTCGTATTTTGCCTTATACCCATTGCGCTCAGCCTGCGCTACGGCCAGTTGATTTTCCAGTTCCAAGCATTTGCTCTCCAGTTCTGCCAAACGCTTCAATGCACTTTTGGGCGGCTTTGTCTGCGCCATTTTCTACACCTCACCTCGTTCTCATTGACGGCTTATCCGCCAACGTCAGCTTACTTTGCCGATTTTCTTCCGCATATGCCATACAAGGGTACTGCCCAAACAAGCGATCACCAGACCAGCCAGTACATCGGTTGGATAATGCGCCCCCAAATAAAGACGGGAAAAGGCCATCACGACTGCAAAGCCCATGACCAAAAGACGAACCCCGCCGCGGTGCATACGCCAAATGATAAAAGCAAAGGCAAAGGCACATATCGTATGCCCCGAAGGAAAGGAAAACGAATGCGGCACCGGCCCCAGTAAAATAAGGTCGGGAATTTGCAAAAAAGGCCGTGGACGCATGACTGCATGCTTTATGCATTCGCTCACACCACCACAAAACAGTATCGAGATGAGCAGCAGAAGTCCCTGTCCCCGGCTGCTCCGCCGAAATGCCAGCAGCATCGCCATAAACAACCATACAGCACCAAAATTGCCAATTCCGCTAACAAACAGCATGACCGACGTTAGATAATCATTGCGGATATATTCCTGTATTCCGATAAGTATTGCTTTATCCATTACGAAACCTCCATGGCCATAGTATAGCATACCCATGCAAAATTCTCCTATAATATCCTATCCCTGTTTCCCCATATTTTCTTATAACAGAGCATATATAATAATTGACAATAGTATACCCTCCTGTTATAATAAGTTACAAATTTACAGTCAATAATCATTCTCTCTACCACAAGGAGGAAAGCAATGAGCAGAAAATATTTCCCTTTGTCCACCGACAAGCTACACGAGGTCATTCAGAAATTCCCTACTCCCTTTCACATATATGAAGAAAAAGCCATCCGCGAAAACATCCGCGCCTTAAAAGCCGCCTTTAGCTGGGCACCGGCTTTTCATGAGCAGTTTGCCGTAAAAGCCCTGCCCAACCCCCGCATTGTGCAGATTCTGCACGAGGAAGGTGCCGGCACAGACTGCAGCAGTCTGGCGGAACTGTTGATTTCCGAAGCCGCAGGGCTAAAAGGCGAGGAAATTCTGCTGACATCCAACGATACCCCTGCTGATGAATTCCAAAAAGCCGTTGAACTGGGTGCCATCATCAATCTGGACGACATCACCCATCTGGACTATCTGGAAAAACACGCCGGACTGCCCAAGGTACTCTGCTTCCGCTATAATCCCGGTGATGAAGTGGAGGGCAACGATATTATCGGTCAGCCCACGGAAGCAAAATACGGCCTGACCCACGAACAGATGCTCGAAGGCTACCGCCGCGCCAAGGAAAAGGGCGTCAAGCGCTTTGGCCTGCACACGATGGTCGCCTCCAATGAACGCCGTACAGAAGCCTTCCTGCTCACCGCCCGCCTGATGTTTGAACTGGCCATTGAACTCAAGGAAAAGCTGGATATTTCTGTAGAATTTGTAAACCTTGGCGGTGGCTTTGGTATTCCCTATCGCCCGGAAGAAGAACCGCTGAACCTGCGGGAAATCGGTGAAGGCATCCATAAGCTCTACCAAAAAATGATGGTTCCCCAAGGACTGGATAACGTAGCCATTATGACGGAAAGCGGCCGGGCCATGACGGGGCCTGCCGGCTGGCTGGTTTCCACCGTACTGCACGAAAAACATACCTATAAGGACTACATCGGTCTGGATTCCTGCATGGCTAATCTCATGCGCCCCGCCCTGTACGGTGCTTACCATCATATCACCGTTGCGGGCAAGGAAGATGCCCCGCTTGACCATGTATACGACGTGACCGGTTCCCTCTGCGAGAACAACGACAAATTTGCCATCAACCGCCAGCTGCCGGAAATCAATGTGGGCGATATCGTGATTATCCACGATACGGGAGCGCATGGCAGCGCCATGGGCTTCAATTACAACGGCAAGCTCTGGTGCGCTGAACTCCTACTCCGCGAAGATGGGACTATCGAACTCATTCGCCGCGCCCAAACAATCGATGATTACTTTGCTACATTGAAATATCCCGGCTCACTTCTCTGACGGAAATTTTGCCGACAAAAATGGCTGTTGCAATTGCAACAGCCATTTTTTGTTGGTCAATCCAGCAGATACGCCTGCCGTCATAATGCAATTTTGCGAGCAGACCACAATGAGCGTCAGATTTTCTTGGTCGTAATCTTGCCCTTGCTTAGTCCGAGCTGATACTTCGTACCATCGCCCAGCACAACCGTGTTCAACCCACTTGCCGACCAGTTCTTCACGGCCAGCGTATCGCTGCTGCCTGTGAATTTCATTGAAAGTACGCCCTGTGAAAGCGAGAATTTGGCCTGACCAATCTTCACGATATTGTAGAGGTATGCAATATCGCCCTTGCCACTGCTAAGTATTGTATCCTGACCATAACCTTTGCGGAAAATAAACTTATCCTTACCTGCACCGCCATAGAGCATATCTTTGCCCTTGCCGCCTTCCAGTGTTGCGCCAGCTTTGCCGGCTTTGAGTACATCCGCTGCCGAGCCGCCTGTTAAAGCAACATAGGCCGAACCACTAGTAAGGGTCATCTTGCCCGTTGCCTTACTGGCATCAATTTTGTCGATATTGCCAAACATCGCAGCATTGCCCAGATTGATGGAAACCGCCTTGGCTCCGGTGACCTTCAGGGAATCCGTCTTATTCGCCCCATGATAGCCATAGCCGACTGTATAGTTCCAGGTCGTATTCTTATTCGTTACACCAAATACATGCTGAACGGTATTGCCGTTTGCGTTCGTAACGGAAACCGTCTTGCCTGCACCACCTGCAACTTTTACCGCGCCAGTTCCGACCTTTAATACAGCGTCCTTGTCAGACACACTGCCACTGGCCAGGCTGCCTTTATAGATGCGGATGGAATCTTTGCCGGATGTATAATTTTTGACCGTATCCGTTCCGTCTCCGGTACCATACCAGATAACATCTTTACCAGCACCGCCTGTGAGGGTGTCATTGCCCTTGCCGCCGTTGAGCACAGCCCCAGCCTTTCCTGCCGTCAACACATCTGCCGCACTGCCCCCTAACAAGGTAACCGAATTGGCACCACCTGTGAGTGTCACCTTGCCCGTTGCCTTGCTGGCATCAATTTTGTCGATATTGCCAAACATCGCAGCATTGCCCAGATTGATGGAAACCGCCTTGGCTCCGGTGATTTTCAGGGAATCCGTCTTATTCGCCCCATGATAGCCATAGCCTGCCGTATAGTTCCAGGCCGTATTCTTATTTGCTACGCCAAATACGTGCTGAACGGTATTGCCGTTTGCGTTCATAACAGAAACCGTCTTGCCTGCACCACCTGCAATTTTTACCGCGCCAGTTCCGACCTTTAATACAGCGTCTTTGCCGGACACACTGCCACTGGCCAGGCTGCCTTTATAGATGCGGATGGAATCCTTGCCGGATGTATAATTTTTGACCGTATCCGTGCCATCTCCGTTACCATACCAGATAACATCTTTACCAGCACCGCCGACAAGCGTATCGTTTCCGGCCTGCCCGCGCATGGTGCCGCCCCCCTTGGAGGCATAAATCGTATTGTTTTGCGCATTTCCATAAATTTTAACACTCTTGGTCGCCCTAGATGCATCAAAGGTTTTGAATGTCCCGGCATACAAGCCCGCATCCAAAGTTCCGGAAAATGCATTCGCAGCCGTAAGTACGGTATGCTTGGCATCAAAGGACAGCCCCTGCGGCACATACGAGCGAGAAGCCTGCTGTCCCAAATAACGCAACAGCATATAACCTGCAGCATATACGTATCTGTCTTCAGAAATATTATATGCCGGATTGACATAATCCGCCAATGCGGAAGGATTGGCCGCCAGTGCCTTCATCTCATTCGTTTTGTCCGATCCTGCCGTAAGGTCTGCCGAACCTTCAACAATAAAATTGGGCAGTGAGCTAAAACACCTTAAGTTTGTCTCCATAATGGAATGGGTAAGCTCATGGGCCAGCAGACGATCCATGTACCCCGCATTGCCACTGCACGAGCCATTGGCATCTCCGGTATTAAGCGTTCCTGTATGCGCCATATTGATATTCAGGGTGAGATTGGAGACTCGTCCCATGGAATCATACTGATAGCCTGCACTTGCCCAGGCAAAAGCACTTGAATCACTGTAAAAATCAACCTGAATCGTTCTGAGGGCTGCATTAGTAAAGCTGAATCCGTAACTCTCTTCAATGAGCTTCAAGGCACCATCTGCCCACCAGGTATACAGGCCATTGACCACCTGCTGCTGTGCTGCGTTAAGTCCTTTGGGAATAATAAAGGTCAGTCCCCGCTTGGTGAAGGAAGTGCCCGTAAAATTTTTCATCTTTCCGGAGCCTTGTACCACCGATTCGGCTGTTTTGGTCGTCACACCGCCAGCCTCCCAGCCAGTGATTGCCCCTGTATCCTTATTATTCAGATTAATGCCGCAGTAAGATTCCAGGAACTGCTCCGCACTGCTGGCCTTCTGACAATCGGCCAAAAAATGGTTACGTAAATCCTGAAAATTTTTGAAGGGTGAAGACGAACGCACGGCCTGATCCAATGCAGCAACGCCGCGAGCCGATGTCCCCGCCAACGTATGCATGAAGGTCTGGATAAAGCTTTGATCCGCTTTTCCCCGGTTGCCATAAACACGCGCGGTTTTATTCCCCTTGGCATCCATAACTGCAATCGCCTTGCCCTTGGCATTCTTAACCCTTATGCTGCCTTCACCAACCTCTAAGATCACATCATTGCCACTGACATAGGAATCCGTTATGCTGCCCGACGTAAGATGGATAAAATCCTCGCCACTATAATCATGGATGACATCATTGCCATCGCCTTTCGCATAGCGGAACTCATCCGCGCCATTGGTCGCATGTAAAATATCGTTTCCCTTG
Source organism: Pseudoselenomonas ruminantium (assembly GCA_002448495.1). GTDB lineage: Bacteria > Bacillota > Negativicutes > Selenomonadales > Selenomonadaceae > Selenomonas_A > Selenomonas_A ruminantium_I. The sequence goes on from DJYL01000032.1 coordinate 8,942, forward strand.
CCGCCAGTCATCGTAACCGAGGTAAACTTATTGACATTCGAATAGATGCTGGGCACAAATTCGATTTCATCGTTGCCTGCACTGCCCGTTACCGCTGTCTTTTGTGTGTCATAAAGCGTAAGATAATTTTTCCCGCTGCCAACAGAAATCTTGGCATTTTTACCATACACAGTTACAGTATCGTTGCCGCTCCCTGTCTGAATAGTTACATTGTCCGCCCAGACCTCAATATTATCATTGCCTGTCCCACCATCTACCAGCGAGTTTTTTGCATCTCTATAGACATTGATCGTATCATTGCCTGCCCCACCGTAAATATACGAATTACTCCCCCAGGAATCGATTTTATCATTCCCGCCCAAAGCGTAAATAACGGATTTTTTTCCGCCACTATAAAAATATTCCGAGGTGTTATCTCCCAAAATCCAATCATTATCGTCCCAGCTGTACGCCATACCTATCCCACCTTTGCATTTTTCAAGCTTTCCTTAAACGAACAGGTGTGCTGATTAAATTCGTCCTTCTTTATAATCAACACGCCTCAACTCAGCTTATCTGATTCAATTATAGCACTTTGTCTGTTAACAAACAAAACCATTTTTAACTTTTTACGTTGTTTCCATCCTCCCAATAACCACACAGTTGCGTCCATTATTTTTTGCTTTGTAAAGGGCATCATCTACTCGCTTAAACAGCATTGCGGTGGTGTCGTTTTCCGTCTGCCAAAGGGTTATGCCGATGCTGCAGGTAATCCTGTGACCTGCCAGTGGTGTTTGCGCTACATGTTGACGAATTTTTTCTGCCAGTACACGCAGCTCTTCCATTTCAGCGATATCGGCAATCACCAAAAATTCCTCTCCGCCCCAGCGGATACAGCTTTTTCCTTTGTCCAACTGCTGCCGCACAACTGTCGCGAAGGCCCTCAGCACAGCATCGCCCACCTCATGACCATAGCTGTCATTGATACGCTTGAAAAAATCAATATCCATCATCAACAGCCCAAAGGGCTGCCCATTCTTGCGGGCTCTGGCCACAAAAGATGCCAGCAATTCTTTCAGCTTGTTGCGGTTCCAACAACCGGTAAGGGCATCCGTTTCTGACTTGCGGTGCATGACCGCTGCTTCCTGCTCCAGTCCCGCATTCTGCTTCACCAGATGCTCCTCATGACGCACCTGCTCCCGCAGAATGATTACAACAAAAAACAAAAAAGCGTAAACACCCAGCGGCGACAAATACATATGCCAGGGCAGCAGATGATAATGCCCCGCCACGCCATCAAAAACGCCCAACAAGGTAAAGGCAGCCGTAGGCAGCATCACTGCCCGGCACAAAACATCGCCTTCCTGAGCAGCCAATATGCACCAATAAATCGCCAAACCTTCCCCTAGCGGCAGGAACAGGTAATACACCCCCATCAGACGGTTCATCGTATGGTATCCCATCAATTCACCGCTCATTGCGACCGCAAAGAGGCCAATATTTACCGCCAACACATAATTCATATAGGCGTAAGGCTTTTCCTTCAAAAGATTCGCTAAAATCAAATTAGCAGAAATCGGTAAAAGATAGGCCAATATGCTCAGACCATACCACCAAAAAACAGGCCAGTCCCAAAATAGGCTTTTCACATTGGAGGCACAAACCAGCCAGAGTACAAACACCAGCATAAAGAGAATAATATAGCCATACAGCCTTTTCCAGCCCGGATGATTAAAGTAGTAATAAAGGAACATGATAAAAATAATGGCAACTCCCACCGGAAAGGCCAATACCAGAGAAACATCCGAAAAAAAGAGCTGCGCCATCTGCATCTGCTCGGTGTCCACAGAAAACATGCTGAACCAGCCCAAATCCTGCGGAGAATTGGCATAAAGCTCCATTACCAGCAGCTGTTCCCCCTGAAAATCCGGCAAAGAAAGCATATATGGCTGCGAGCCTTCATCAAAACGCCGCGGTTGAAAGTCTCCTGCAGAAAAAAAGAACTCGTCTCCCAGCCACATGCGCACAGCCTGCTTGGACGTCATAAAGAGCAAAACTCTTTTTTGCGGTTCCAAGTCCTGCACAGGTATAGCCAATAACAGCCGTTCTGTTCCCTGCTTAAAGACGGGGCGCCTGTCCCAATCATACGCCGCCCAATCGCTGATGTTCTCCCGGACGAATTCCGGCACACTCTGCTCACTAGGCAGGGGCTGATTAAGCTCATAATATCGCCATATACCATTAAGCTGTGCAGCCTCACCGCCTGCAGCCATTCCCAACCATAAACTCAGACAGAGCAACAGGCTGTATATCATTTTTCCCATCAACTCCGCCCCCTTATCCTCACTCCATAACCACCTGATTGCGGCCATTGCATTTTGCTGCATATAAAGCATCATCCATACGGCGGAAAATGCCCACCTGACTGTCATTGCCATCATACCATTGCGCCACGCCGGCGCTGACTGTAATTTGCCGATGGCGGAAAAATTGATGGATTTCCACCTGCTGCCGGATTTTTTCAGCCAGTTCGCGCGCCTGTTCTCGATTTAGACCAGGACAATAGATAACAAATTCTTCCCCGCCCCAGCGGAAAACTTCCTGCTTGCCTGCCAATTGCGAACGCACGACTTCGCTAAACTGATACAACGCCCGGTCTCCGGCTTCATGACCATAATGATCATTAATTTCCTTGAAATAATCAATATCCATCATCACCAGAGAAAACGCCTTGCCCCCAGCGATTTGCTGACGGATAAAATCTTCAAACGCCCCCCGGTTGCGGCAGCCCGTCAGTTCGTCCAATTCCGCCTTGGCCATAGTCGCGGCAATCTCGGCCAGGAGTTCCTCTGCATGAGCCTCCAATTCCCGTTCCCGGATAACCTGCTCCCGCACCATACAGACGACAAAACTGCTGCAGGCGTAAATCCCCAAAGGCAATAAGTAGACATGCCAACGCCAAAAATGCAGATACAACAGCACGCCATCTGCTATTCCCAAGCCCCCCATGACAATCATGGGAACCATCGCAAATTGAGCATAGATGTTTTTCCGCTTAATAGCCTCCCACATATTGCGAAAAACAAAGACCTGCAGACAGAGAACTGCTGCATAAAGAAGCTGACGGCACATAACCAGCCCGTCAAAGCCCGCCAATTCCAAGGTCAACGCCAGAGCGGCCAAAACGGCATAAATCTTGACCACACGCTTTACCGACAGGCGCAAATCCTCTTCGAGAACTTCTACTATAATGGAATTTGCCGCCACGGGCAAAAGATAACAAATAAAATTTTCCAAAAAGCGCCAGATTACCGGTACATTCCACAGAAACTGCTTG
>DJYL01000031.1:0-11383 GCA_002448495.1 Pseudoselenomonas ruminantium
TGCCGCTTCTGCATGGCGGGCTACTGCTTCCGCCGCCCAAGGAACCGCTCGCTTTCCGTGGTGACGCAGGAAGTCAAAGAAGCGTTGCAATATAAAAAACGCATCGGCCTGATGGGCGCGGCCATTTCCGATTATCCGGAGATTAACGAGCTTTGTAAGGATATCTTAGGTGAAGGACTTTCCATGTCGGTGGCTTCCTTCCGCGCGGATTCGGTAACGCAGGAATTGGTGGATTCGCTCGCGGAAAGCGGGCTTAAAACATTGACCATGGCACCGGAGGCGGGCAGTTCCCGGATGCGGGCCATCATCAATAAGGGTATTGAGGAAAAGCATCTCTTTAATGCCATGGATATGGGGCTCTCCGCAGGGATTCGTCATTTCCGTCTGTACATCATGATTGGCCTGCCCTTCGAGCAGGAGGAAGATGTGGAGGCGATTGTGGATTTGGCGGAGCGTCTTAAAGACTATATGGAGGAGCATGGCAGCAAGGGCACGTTGACGTTAAGCGTCAATCCCTTTATCCCCAAGCCATTTACCCCTTTCCAATGGCTGCCTATGGCGGACAAGAAATATGTGGAAAAGGCGGCCAAAACCTTGACACAGGGTCTGCGCAAGCGCAAAAATATTCTTGTGGGCGTGGAATCGCCCAAAGAAACCTATATCCAAGGCGTATTGGCACGCGGTGACCGGCAGGTGGGTGAAGCACTCCTAAAGGCCTGCGCAAATGGCGGCAGCAAGGCGTTCAAGCGTGCCATGAAGGATTGCGGCCTGTCCATGGAAACGTATCTCTACCGCCAGCGGGAGGCCGATGAACTATTTCCCTGGGAAAGTCTGGATATGGGCTTCAGCCGGGAGTACATCTATCAGGAAATGAAAAAAGCCGGGGAATTAAAACCGACAATACCGTGTTTTGACGGTTGTCATCGCTGCGGTGTGTGTGGATAATATTTAGTGGCAAACGGGGTGACCTTATGAGTTTTGCATTGGAACATCTGGGCAGTAATTTATGGCGGGGAAAGTTTTCCTCCTTTGATGAGAAAATTTGTCAGCATGCTTTTTCCAGCCGCTTGGGCGGGAAAAGCGTCAAGCCCTACAAGGGGCTGAACATGGCTCTGCATGTCGGTGATGAAGCAGATATCGTCTGGGAAAATCGTCAGCAGTTTTTTCAGGCCTTGGAATTAAAAGCAGAAAATCTGGTAACCCCGCAGCAGGTGCATGGCGCAAACATAAAGCGCGTGACCAGAACGGATGCCGGACGGGGAGCACGGGATTATGCCGATGCTATCGCGGATACCGACGCCCTGATTACCAATGAACCAGGACTTCCCCTGATGCTCTGCTTTGCCGACTGTGTGCCGGTAATCTTCCTTGACCCGGAAAGAAAGGCCGTAGGCATTGCCCATGCGGGCTGGAAGGGAACCGTGGCAAAAATTGCCCGTGATACGGTCTGGCAGATGCAGGAGGAGTTCGGCTCTGCACCGGAAGATTTACTGGCCGGGATTGGCCCTTCCATTGGCCCCTGCTGTTTTGCCGTAGGGGAAGACGTGGCCGACAAGTTCAAGCAGGCTTTTCCCAAGTTTGCGGATAAGCTGATTTCTGAGAAGGAAGGCCAGCTCTATGTAAATCTCTGGGAGGCCAATCGTTTGCAGCTCATGGAGGCAGGCCTTTTGGCTGAACATATTGAGATGGCGGATACTTGTACCGACTGCCAACACCAGTGGTTCTATTCCTACCGGGCCGATGGCGGACAGACCGGACGCATGGCAGCCATAATTGCACTGAATCAATATTAACGGATTTCTCGAACAGAGTTTCGAACAGGGGTGAGTGTTTTGGGGCAGGAAATAGCAGAACGATATAAAGAAGTGCTGGCCAAAATCGAAGCGGCTAAAGCGCGGCGTACACAAGCGCCTAAAGATGCAGAGGTTACGCTGGTAGCGGTGACGAAGAATCACGATACCGCCGCTATGCGGGAGGCCATTGCCGCAGGCGCCGTAAATGTAGGCGAAAATCGCGTGCAGGAGGCGAAGACGAAATTTGCCGAAATCGGCAATGCCGTCACCTGGCATCTTATCGGGCACCTGCAGACCAACAAGGTACGGCAGGCCGTGAAATTTGCGGATATCATTCACTCGGTAGACAGTCTGCATCTGGCAGAAGCCATCAGCAGTGAGGCAGCACGCATTGATAAGGTGCAGGATATTTTGGTGCAGGTGAATCTGGCCAAAGAGGACAGCAAGTCCGGTGTGTACCGTGAGGATTTACAGGAAATGCTGCAAGAGGTGACAGCCTTGCCTAACCTGTGCCTGCGGGGCCTTATGTGTATGGCACCGAATTATGAAGATGTGGAAATGTGCCGCCCCCTGTTTCGGGAAATGTATAAAATTTATCAGCAGGTACAGGATTTAGACCTGCCAATGTCGAATATAAATATGTTATCGATGGGCATGACCCACGATTACGAAATAGCCGTGGAAGAAGGCGCCAATGTGGTGCGGGTAGGTACCGCCATCTTTGGGCCGCGCCAGTATTAACGAAGGGGACAAGTCATGAGTATAATCGATAAAGTTTGCGGTAAAATGGGACTGATGGACCCGGCTGATGAAAAGCTGGAACTGGAAGAAGAAAAATTTCAGGAAGAACGCAATTATGAACCGGAAGAAGAGGATGAGAGTTTTACGATGAATCATGAACGCAGTGACAGTGCCCGCAATGTGGTGGATTTCCAATCGGCAGCTTCAGCGCGGGAGACCAGTAGTGTGACCAATATGAAGATGAAGGTTATCGTCATTGAACCCAAGACCTTTGATGATGCCCAGCAGGTAGCCAATAACCTGCGGGAGAAAAAACCTGTGGTGATTAACTTTGAAAAGACCGAGGCTGAGGATGCCAAGCGCATCATCGACTTTATCAGCGGTACGACTTATGCCTTGAACGGTGAAATCAAGAAGGTAGGGCATAATGTATTCCTGTGTGCGCCGAGCAATGTCAATGTAAGCTACACGGAAGAAGAAAAGAAAGTATCGGCAGAAATGCCTTGGTTGAAAAAATAAGGAACACATATATGGCAAGTGAACAAAAAGAAAAACTGATTCGTTTTTATAAAGGTACGGAAGGCGAAGAAATCGTCATCAAATTGGTGGATTTGGCAGAAAATGTCCTGCGCACCCAGAAATTTCGTATCTCTGGCTTTCTTGACCCCTTTGGGCAGGAAATTGCGGAAACCGTAGCCGCCAACTATGGCAATATCCGCGTGGACTTTGCGGGCGGTTATCAGGGAGCCGAACGGGCAAGAGCCATCTTTATTCACGAGGACTTTGCCGGCACGCCGACGGGCTTTGGCATTGACTGTATCGAAGCCAAATGGAATGGTCAGTTTGCAAGACTCAGCCACCGTGACGTACTCGGAGCGCTTATGGGACAGGGCATTGAGCGCGATACTATCGGTGATTTGCTCGTAACCAATGATTCCGTCAAAATCATCTGCGAGGAAAAGATGGCAGATTTCCTGCTCACGAACCTCGATAAAATCGGCGCTGTAGGTGTAACCTGTGAGCGCGCTGACCTTAGTACCATTGCGCCCAAGGAAGAACGCTGCAAAGAAATCCGGGCAACGGTGGCCTCCTTGCGCGTGGATTCCATCGCCGCTGCCGGATTCGGCTCATCAAGAAGCAAAGCAGCTGCCGATATTGCCGCCGACAAACTCAAAATCAACTGGCAGCCCGCCAAAAGTGCATCCCAGAATGTCAAAGAAGGCGACATCCTCTCCATGCGCGGCAGAGGGCGGCTGGAAGTGGCAGAGGTCAGAGGTACGACTAAGAAAGGGCGTACCGTGGTCGTGTTGAAAAGATATTTATGATATAGACATATACAGATAGGGGATAATAATATTGCTTACACCAATGGATATACACAACAAGGATTTCAAGCGCAGCTTTCGCGGTTACAATGAGGACGAAATCGATGATTTCCTTGATAAGGTAGTAAATGACTATGAAAAGCTGTTCCGGGAAAATGACCGGCTGAAGGAAGACTTGGCCCGTGCCAAGAAGGATAACGAGCAGTATCAGCAGCTGGAGCAGAATCTGAAGGATACGCTGCTCGTGGCGCAGAAGACGGCTGAAGAAGTGACCAGCAACGCGCGCAAGAATGCTGAAGAAACGCGGGAAAACACGGCTAAGGAATGTGCCAATAAGCTCCACGAAGCGGAGATGAAGGCCGAAAAAATCATTGAGGATGCCAAGAACAAAGCACAGGTGATTGTAGCGGAGTATGATCGTCTGGTGCGGGAGAAGAACACCTTCCTGCGGAAAATCAAGGTGACGCTGGAATCTGAACTGGCGGTTATCGATGAAACGATGAAGCAGATTCCTGACCCGGAAAAGGAAGAACGAGAAAAGAAAGCTATGGGGACGCAGGCAGAAGCCCTGCAGAAAGCCCTGTCGGAACATCAGGCTGTTCCCTATGAAGCCAGAGAATTAGGCGAAGAACAGAAAGACGAGCAGGAGGGCTAAGGCAGTCAGATGGCAGTAGGATTGTTTTTTGTACTGTTGGCCTTAGACCAGCTGATTAAGTTTTTGGTTATGCTGACCATGACACCGGGCGAGAGCGTTCCCGTAATCAAAAATGTCTTTCATATTACCTATGTGTTGAACCCCGGAGCGGCTTTTGGCATGCTGCCGCATCAAAACTGGTTTTTTATACTGGCCGGTGCGGCTATGATTGCCGCCTTTGCTTATTATTATCCCCGGCTGAAACAGCAATGTGCGTATTTTCGTTATGGCTGTGTGGCATTGCTTTCCGGCGCGGTGGGCAACCTGATTGACCGCATTCGGAGCGGTCTGGTGGTGGATTTTTTTGATTTCCGCATTTGGCCGGTGTTCAATATTGCGGACATTGCTATTGTTTTGGGCGTTGTCAGCATGATTTATGCCATTTTATGCAAGGAAAAGGAAATGGATGAATAAGATGGAATCAGTTGTATTTTCTGCAGAGGAAAAGGGGCAGAGACTGGATGTGTTCGTGGTAGAACGGTGTCCGGAGCTTTCCCGCTCGCATGTGCAAAAGCTTATTGAGCAGGGAGCTGTACTGGTGGATGGCCAGCTTCGCAAGGCAAACTTTAAGCTGCGGGGAACGGAATCGGTGCAGATAGCTGTACCGGAAGCCGAACCCATCAGCGTTGCGCCGGAGGATATTCCTTTGGATATTCTCTATGAGGATAAGGATATTATCGTGGTGAATAAGGCTCGGGGCATGGTGGTTCATCCGGCTTCCGGTGTAAACAGCGGCACTTTGGTCAATGCTTTGCTTTATCATTGTCAGGATTTATCCGGTATTAACGGCGAAATCCGTCCCGGCATCGTTCATCGGCTGGACAAGGACACTTCCGGAGTCATGGTTTGCGCGAAAAACGATACGGCGCATCTGGACTTAGCTGAACAGATTCGTACCAAGGCCGCTCACCGCACATACCTCGCAGTGGTTCATGGCAATATAAAGGAAGAAGCAGGCATCATCAAGGGCGATATTGGCCGTCATCCCACGGATAGAAAGAAAATGGCTATCGTGCGGGAGAACGGCAAGCCTGCCGTTACGCATTTTAAGGTACTGGAACGGTTTGGTGAATATACTTTGGTGGAGTGTCGTTTGGAAACGGGCCGTACCCATCAGATTCGTGTCCATATGGCCAGTATCGGCCATCCATTGGTCAATGATCCCAAGTATGGACCGAAAAAATCATCTCCTTTTGCCATTAATGGACAGGCGCTGCATTCCCTGCAACTGACCCTGACTCATCCTGTGTCGAAGGAGGAAATGCGTTTTACGGCACCACTGCCTGCCGACATGGAAAAAATATTGACCGGTCTGCGCAATAAACGCAGCAAGGCGGAAAAGTGAACAGTGAACAGGAGGCGAAAACATGGAATTTATTGATAAGACCGTATTGATGGATAGTGAAGGCATTCGCCGTGCACTTACTCGTATATCCCATGAAATTGTAGAAAAGAACAAGGGCGTGGATAATATTGTTCTGGTGGGAATCCGCACCAGAGGGGTGCCGATTGCGGAGCGTTTGGCAGAAAATATCGAGAAAATCGAAGGTCAAAAGCCTCCGGTAGGCGTGCTGGACATTACCCTGTATCGGGATGATTTGTCCACACTGGCTTATCAGCCCATTGTGCGCCCCACGGAACTGCCGGTGGATATTACGGGGAAAATCGTCGTGCTCGTTGATGATGTGCTCTACACGGGGCGGACCATTCGTGCCGCTTTGGATGCGATTATTGACAATGGCCGTCCTAAGACGATTCAGCTGGCTGTGCTGGTGGACAGAGGCCATCGTGAACTGCCTATCCGCGCGGACTTTGTAGGCAAGAATGTGCCGACCTCTTCCAGAGAAGTAGTAAGCGTCCAGTTGCAGAGTACGGACGAGGCAGAGAATGTAATCCTGCGGGAAATCGTAGAGTAAAATAAATTTAGAATGTGTAAGGCCAGAGCAGATTTCCTTTCTGCTTTGGCTTTTTTAGGAGGTTAAGTGTGCAAACGGTAAGCAATGTGTTGAATTTAGTAAAGACAGCTATAGAGCCTGCACTAAAAAACGCACAGATAGTAGTGGATGCAACAGCCGGTAACGGACATGATACCCTGTTTTTGGCAGAGCATACTCCCGCTAACGCAAAAATTTATGCCTTTGATATTCAGGAAACGGCATTAACCAATACGCGGGCAATAACGGCTGAGTATGCTGAACGGATTGATTATGTACTGGCCAGCCATGATAAAATTGCCGAGTTGGTGTCCGAACCTATTGATGTGGCGATGTTCAATCTTGGCTATCTGCCCGGAGAGAAGCATTGCGTTACCACCAAGGTGGAAAGCACCATGGCGGCAGTCAGACAGGTTTTAGCTAAACTGAGTTGTAACGGTGTTTGCGTGGTGGTTGCCTATCCCGGACATGAAGCGGGGGCACAGGAGGCGGCTGATTTAGAGGATTTTTTCACCGTGTTGCCGAAAAAGGATTACACGGTGGGCTGTTATCGTCTGCTTAATCATGCGCGGACGGCACCATATGCCTATGTGGTGGAAAAAGTGCGTTAAAGAGGGGATACATTATGTGGAAAAAGAAATTAATGGCGGCTGTTTTGGGGATATGCCTTAGTTTGCCTTTGCCGGTGTTTGCTTCGGTGCAGAAGGATGGTGTGCATATTACAATCCTGCATACGAATGATATGCATGCCCGGGTGCAGAGTACAGATGATGAGGGCAAGACCATTGGTATGGATTGGCTGGCAGGTGCTATTTGGGCACAAAAAGAAGCCGATGAGGATACGCTGGCTTTGGATGCCGGTGATACCTTTCACGGCTCAGCATTTATTAATCTAAGCCGGGGCAGTAATATGGCTATGCTGATGAATCTGTCCGGCTATGATGCCATGACACCGGGAAATCATGATTTTAATTTCGGCAGTCAGCGGCTGGTGGAACTGGCTGGTATGTTGAATTTTCCTGTGCTGAGTGCAAATCTTATGGATAAGGATAAGACGCAGTATATTTTCCGTCCTTATAAGAGTTATGAATTCAATGGAGTTAAGGTCGCAGTAATCGGCCTGACTACGCCGGAAACAGCCTACAAGATGAATCCTTTGAACGTACAAGATGTTGCCTTTACTGACCCCGTTGCTGTGGCCCAAGAATTAATGCCTAAACTGCGAGCCTCGCATGATGTGGTAATCGGGCTTATGCATATGGGAATGGATAAGAGTTCCGTGATAACGTCAGAACAGCTGGCCAAGGCGGTGCCGGGCTTTGACATCATCATTGATGGTCATAGCCATACGACCCTGCCTAAAGGGCTGAAAGTGGGCAATACGCTTATTTGTCAAACGGGCTGGCACGGCTATGCTCTGGGCAAGGTGGAACTGGTGGTCAAAGACCATAAACTGCGCAAAGCACAGGCTTCGCTGTTAAACCGTCAGGGGGTAGAAAAACTGGCGCAAAAGCCGGATGAGGGTGTACAACAGGCTTTGCAGGAGATAAACGCACAGGTGAAAATGGAAACCGAAACCGTAGTAGCAGAAAGTCCGCGGACACTTACGGCTGCACGTGAGATTGTGCGGGCGCAGGAATCGGAACTGGGCAATCTTGCCGCTGATGCTTTGCGGCAGGCAACGGAGGCCGATGTGGCTATGGTCAATGGTGGCAGTCTGCGTACAGCACTCCCTGCGGGCAAGATTACCAAGGGGGCAGTATTGGATATTTTCCCCTTTAACAACCGCGTGATAACTTTGGCAGTGGACGGCAAGACGCTGAAGTCTATGCTGGAATTATCCGTGCAGTATCTGCCGTCTGCTTTTGGTGGCTTTTTGGATGTCAGCGGCATGACCTTTACGGTAGATACCAAGGCACCTGCAGGTAAGCGTGTCAGTGAAATCAAGGTGCAGGAACAGCCGTTAGAGGAGAGCAAAATCTATACGTTGGCGCTTAATGATTTCACTGCGGCCGGAGGCGATGGTTATGATATGCTGAAGGGCGCACAGATGAAAGGTGACTTTGGTCCGCTGGAAAGCATTTTTGTGGAGTATTTGCAGAAAAATGGGGTGCAGGGGGTTGAGCTTGGACGCATTACAATGAAGTAACATTTATATACTAAGACGCCCGATGGCTGAAGAGTTTTTCAGCCATCGGGCTTTTTCGTAAATTGCAGTTTATCGGGAGTTCGTAGTAAAGTTATCCCGTACATACGCAGTCAGGGGCAAACGGGGAGTACTTTTTCTGTTTCCCGCTAAACGACCCCCTCGAAAAAAATAGCTGTTCAGTTGCCCGCGCCGGGCAGGCCAACGGCGCTTCTTTCAGCGTATTATCCTAGCCTGGTTCTACATGGGGCCGGCCTTCACTTCGTTCAGGCAGTCGCTCCTAACAGAAAAGCACTCCCCGTCCGCCCCAAGCTACGGATTATGCAATCGGCAAGAACTCGTGGCTCCCGTTACAAGAACATCGATGTGATTGCTGCTTGTCACCACGAAAATTACATTGTGTACGGACATCACTTAGGGAGGAGGTGGTGATGCTTTTCGCCGTGGAACGACTGTCCGAACGCAGTGAGGACTGGCCCACAAACGGCACAGACTAAACACTGGGCTGAACATACGCGCCGCCGGCTTGCCCGGCGCAGGTAACTAAAAAGCCCATTCATTTGCTTGTGGGTCATTTAGTGCAACGGCGAAAAGTATTACCACCTCCTCCCTACTGAGCTGTAACAAATGGTATTTTATCTCGTATGGTCAAACTATAATTGTAACCTAAAAACTGACCCGTCACTTGACGAGTCAGTTATGAAAAAAGGGAACTTATGCGTTTTCTTTGCGGAACTTATCCATGAACTGGGCAAGTTTTTCAGCGCCCTCATACGGCATTGCGTTGTAGATGGATGCGCGCATGCCGCCGACGCTGCGGTGGCCTTTGACACCGCTAAGGCCCTGCTCAAGAGCTTCTTTTACGAATTTTGCTTCGAGTTCTTCAGAGGGTAGGCGGAAAGTGACGTTCATGAAAGAACGGCTGTCCTTGTCGGCATGGCCTTTGTAGAAACCGTCGGAATTGTCGATGGCATCGTAGACCACAGCGGCTTTCTTTTTGTTGCGTTTAGCCATTTCCTCAAGGCCGCCTTCAGCCTTAATCCAGGCGGCAACTTTGCCGACCATATAGATGCAGAAAGCAGGCGGCGTGTTGTAGAGGGAATCCTTTTCGAGGAAGGTGCTGTAGCGGAACATGGTCGGCAGAGTCTTGGGGCTCTTGGCGAGCAGTTCTTTTTTGGCAACGACGAGCACGACACCAGCAGGGCCTAAGTTTTTCTGCACGCCGGCGTAGATGAAGTCGAATTTCTTGAAGTCGAGCGGGCGGGAGAGCATATCCGAGGACATATCGGCAAAGAGAGGCACACCGTTTGTTTCAGGGATGTAGTGATATTCCGTACCATAAATGGTGTTGTTGTAGCAAAGGTGTACGTAGGCAGCATTGGGATTGATTTTGAGTTCTTCCTGAATGGGAATGTGCTTGAAATCTCTATCCTTGCTGGAAGCGGCGATTTCACCCACGCCTAAGAGTTCCGCCTCTTTATAGGCTTTGGAGGCAAAACTGCCGGACAGGACATAGCTGCCGGGATGGTCTTTGCTTGCAAAGTTCAGCGGAATCATGGCGAACTGCTGGCTGGCGCCGCCCTGGCAGAACAGGACTTCGTAATCATCGCCGAGGCCCATGAGTTCCTTGATATCGGCTTTTGCCTGCGCATGCACGGCGGCATAGGGCTTAGCACGGTGACTGATTTCCAGAATGGACATGCCGCTGTCACCAAAGTTCAGAAATTCTGCCTGTGCTTCCTTGAGTACCGACAGGGGCAGGGTAGCCGGGCCGGGGTTAAAGTTATATACGCGATTTGCTTCCATGGAGTACCTCCTAAAAGTAAAAAACTTACAATGTTACATATAGCGGATATTTTTCTTTATTTTACCCCTAATTTTTTATAAAAGCAAGGGCAAAAACAAATATTGTTTCTCTATAAAACACAGATGGCGAAACTGGAAAGATAAATTTTACAGATTTACGAAAAATATCTTGACATACTTGCGGAATAATGATAAGCTTACATCAATTTCAAAATTAAACAATAAAAAACCGATGAAGCGGAGATAACGGCCTTTACGCCTTTACAGAGAGCCTGCGTTGCTGGAAGTCAGGCAAGAAACGGATGGTCAAATGGACCGCTGAGGGTGCAGTCAAATGATTTGACAGGTCAAATCAGAGTATTCTGCAACGTGAGGAACGCGTGAGTTTCCGGGGATATGGTTGTATCCTGCAAAGCGCATGGCTGAAAGCCATGAAAACAAGGTGGCACCGCGGATAGTCTGAAAACTTTTCGTCCTTGATAGAATGGATTGTTCTGTCAAGGGCGTTTTATTTTGCCTGGGTTATGGCAGAACCGTGCTGGAGTTTTTGTATCGAAGGAGGATTTACCATGATTGAGCAGGCTATTGTAAAGATTGTCAGCAAAGAAGATTTGACTTACGATGAAGCTTATGCCGTGATGAATGAGATTATGAGCGGGCAGACTTCACCTACACAGAATGCGGCGTTTCTCGCGGCACTTTCCACCAAGAGCGCACGGGCAGAAACTACGGAAGAAATCGCTGGCTGTGCGGCGGCTATGCGTGACCATGCGACAAAAGTGGACACGGGGCTGGATATCTGCGATATTGTGGGTACCGGCGGTGATCATTCGCAAAGCTTTAACATTTCCACCACGGCAAGTCTGGTTGCAGCTGCGGGCGGTGTAAAAGTCGCCAAGCATGGCAATCGGGCAGCATCCTCCAAATGCGGCACGGCAGATTGT
>DJYL01000031.1:11507-15077 GCA_002448495.1 Pseudoselenomonas ruminantium
TTCTTCTTTGCGCAGAAGTATCACACTTCGATGAAATATGTCGGTGCTATCCGCAAGGAACTCGGTGTGCGGACAGTGTTCAATATCTTGGGGCCGCTGACCAATCCCGGCAGTCCGACCCGCCAGCTTTTGGGTGTGTATGATGAATACTTGGTAGCTCCCTTGGCGCATGTGCTCAGCAGCCTCGGCGTAAAGCGGGGGATGGTGGTTTATGGCAAGGATAAATTGGATGAAATTTCCCTGTCGGCGCCTACGGCCATCTGTGAAATCCGTGACGGCTGGGTCAAGGCCTATACCATTAAGCCCGAGGATTTTGGCATGGAACGCTGCACGAAGGACGATTTACTGGGGGGAACACCGGCGGAAAATGCGGCGATTACCCGCAGTATTTTGCAGGGCGAGCGCGGGCATAAGCGCAACGCGGTGCTCCTGAATGCAGGCGCGGCGCTTTATATCAACGACAAGGCACCGACTTTGGCTGAAGGTGTAAAGCTGGCGGCAGAACTTATTGACTCCGGCAGGGCTATGGAAACTCTGGAAAAGTTGATTGTGGTAAGTCAGAAAGCGCAGGCGGTAGCATGACGGTATTGGACAGGCTGGCTGGTTACGCGCGGGAACGGGTGGCGGCAGCCAGAAAGCAGAAATCTTTGGCGCAAATCCGTGAGGAAGCGTTTTCGCTGCCCAAAGGGGATTTTGTCTTTGAACAGGCCTTAAAAAAGGAGGGGCTGTCCTTTATCTGCGAATGCAAGAAGGCATCGCCCTCCAAAGGGCTGATCGCGCCGGATTTTCCTTATCGGCAGATTGCGAAGGAATACGAAACTGCCGGTGCAGATGCCATTTCGGTGCTTACGGAACCCCGTGAGTTTTTGGGCAGTGACAGGTATTTGGCAGAAATTGCAGCCGCGGTGCAGATTCCCTGCTTGCGTAAGGATTTCACAGTGGATGAATATATGATTTATGAAGCCAGAATACTAGGCGCTTCGGCGGTGCTGTTGATATGTTCATTGCTGGAGGCAGGGCAGATTAAGGAATACCTTGCCCTCTGTGATAAAATGGGCATTTCGGCATTGGTCGAGGCTCATGATGGCGAAGAAGTGCAGATGGCTCTGCGGGCAGGCGCGCGAATCATTGGTGTCAACAACCGCAACTTAAAGGATTTTTCTGTAGATATCAATAATAGTGCCCGCTTGCGCGAACTGGTGCCGCAGGAAGTAGCTTTTGTCGCAGAAAGTGGTATCCGAGAGGCGGCAGATGTGAAGGCCGCTGTAAATATGGGGGCCAGCGCTGTGCTGGTCGGTGAAGCCCTGATGAGGGCGGAAGACAAGCGGGCAAAGCTGGCGGAATTCTACGCCGCCGCAGGCAGAAGAAGGGAGCAAAGAAAATGACCAATCCACAGGGAAGATTTGGCATTCATGGGGGACAGTATATTCCCGAAACCTTGATGAATGCGGTAATCGAATTGGAAGAAGCGTATAATCACTATAAAAATGACCCGCAGTTTAAGCAGGAACTCACGGAACTCTTAAACGACTATGCCGGCCGTCCTTCACGGCTTTACTATGCGGAGAAGATGACACGCGACCTGGGCGGGGCAAAAATCTATCTCAAGCGTGAGGACTTGAATCATACCGGTGCGCATAAAATCAACAATGTACTGGGGCAGGCACTTTTGGCAAAGAAGATGGGCAAGACCCGCCTGATTGCCGAAACCGGCGCCGGTCAGCATGGCGTGGCAACGGCAACGGCGGCAGCGCTTATGGGCATGGATTGTGTGGTCTTTATGGGCAAGGAAGACACGGAGCGGCAGGCGCTCAATGTCTATCGTATGCGTCTTTTAGGTGCGAAGGTCGTAGCGGTTACTTCCGGCACGGCAACGCTCAAGGATGCCGTATCGGAAGCTATGCGGGAATGGACGACCCGTATCAGCGATACGCATTACTGCTTAGGCTCCGTTATGGGGCCGCATCCGTTCCCCACGATTGTGCGTGATTTTCAGGCGGTGATTTCACAGGAAATCAAAAGCCAGATGTTAGAGAAGGAAGGACGCCTGCCGGATGCGGTATTGGCCTGTGTGGGCGGCGGTTCCAACGCCATCGGCAGCTTCTATCATTTTATTGAGGATAAGGATGTACGTTTGATTGGCTGCGAGGCGGCAGGCCGGGGCATTGATACCTTTGAAACGGCGGCAACTATTAATACGGGGCGTGTGGGGATTTTCCACGGCATGAAGTCCTATTTCTGTCAGGATGAAAATGGGCAGATTGCGCCGGTGTATTCCATTTCGGCGGGGCTTGACTATCCCGGTGTCGGCCCCGAACACGCCCATCTGCATGATATTGGCCGGGCAGAGTATGTGGCCATTACCGATGATGAAGCGGTGGAGGCCTTTGAATATCTTTCGCGTACAGAGGGCATCATTCCGGCCATTGAATCTTCCCATGCCATAGCGTATGCCATGAAACTGGCGCCGAAGATGGCTAAGGATAAAATTATCGTTGTAACTGTATCCGGACGGGGCGACAAGGACTGCGCCGCCATTGCCCGCTATCGGGGGGAGGATATCCATGAGTAATATTGCAAATGCATTCAAAGACGGCAAAGCCTTTATTCCCTTTTTTACCTGCGGTTTTCCCGATATGGAAACCAGCAAGGCGGCCATTAAGGCTGCGGCAGCGAGTGGAGCCAATCTCATTGAACTGGGGATTCCCTTCTCTGACCCCACGGCCGAAGGCCCGGTGATTCAGCGCTCCACCTTGGGGGCTCTGCAAAACGGCACCAACACCAATAAGATTTTCAGGATGGTCAAGGAATTGCGGCAGGAGGTAAAAATCCCGCTGGTCTTTATGACCTATGCCAATGTGGTCTTTTCCTATGGCGGGGAGGATTTCTTTGCGAAGTGCAAGGAAGTGGGGATTGACGGCATTATTTTGCCGGATTTGCCCTATGAGGAAAAAGAGGAATTTGCATCGTTAAGTGAAAAATACGCTGTGGATATGATTTCCATGATTGCGCCTACGTCCAAAGAGCGTATTGCTATGATTGCCAAGGAGGCAAAGGGCTTTATCTACGTGGTGAGCAGTCTGGGCGTTACCGGTGTGCGGCAGGAAATTACTACCGATTTGCAGACGATGGTGGAAGCTATCCGCAAGGTTACGGATGTACCCTGCGCCATTGGCTTCGGCATTGCCAATCCCGACCAGTCCAAACGGATGGCGAAAATTGCTGACGGTGTTATCGTAGGCTCGGCCATTGTGAAACTGCTGGAAAAATACGGGACGGAGGCACCGGAGTATGTGGGGGCTTATGTGAAGTCTATGCATCCGAAGAATTTGCTGTAAAACTGGCCCGAGGAAAAAGAGAGTTCCTCGGGCTGCTTTTATGCAAATTGCAGTTTGATAGTGCGAGCTTTATTTTTTGAGTTACTGCTCAGTGGGGCGGAGGTGGTAATGCTTTTCGCCGTTGCACTAAATGACCCACAAGCAAAGGTATGGGCTTTTTTAGTTACCTGCGCCGGGCAAGACCGGCGGCGCGTATGTTCAGGCTCACTGTTCAGGAACTATCGTTTGTGGG
>DJYL01000165.1:0-293 GCA_002448495.1 Pseudoselenomonas ruminantium
AACTCGTTATCCCGTCACAAGAACCTCGATGTACTTGCCGCTTGTCGCCGCGAAAATGACGGTTGGTGCGAACAACGCTTAGGGCGGAGGTGGGGATGCTTTTCTCTGCGGAACGACTGTCCGAACGTAGTGAGGACTGGCCCACAAACGACAATTCCTAGATATTGAGCTGAACGTACGCGCCGCCGGCCTGCCCGGCGCAGGTATCTAGAAAAGAGAGCACTTTTGCTGGTGGGTCATTTAGTGCAGCAGAGAAAAGTATTCCCACCTCCGCCCCAACTGAGCTGTAACAA
>DJYL01000165.1:364-2776 GCA_002448495.1 Pseudoselenomonas ruminantium
GCAATAACATCGATAAACTGCAATATGTATTTATGCTTCTGTGAGGAACGCCATATAGCCCTTCTTGACCTCATACACGTCAATTTTGCTGGTCACTTCCCACGGTGCGTGCATGCTCATTACGCCCACGCCGCTGTCAATAACCTGCATCCCGTAAAGGCTCATGATATAGGCAATGGTTCCGCCGCCGCCTAAATCCACTTTGCCCAGTTCGGCCAGCTGATAGTGCACATTATGCTTATCCATCATGGCCCGCAGCTGTCCAAGGTACTCGGCATTGGCGTCATTGGAGCCGGATTTGCCACGGGCACCGGTGAACTTGTTGAACACCATGCCCTTACCCAGATAAGCTACATTCTTCTTATCATAGGAGCCGGCATAGAGCGCATCATAAGCGCTGGACACATCGGAGGACAGCATCTTACAGTTGGCTAGCAGACGGCGCAGGCCCAGTTCACTGTAAACACCGCAGGCATTCATAACTTCTGCCACCGTATTTTCAAAGAAGCGGGACTGCATGCCCGTAGCGCCTACGCTGCCGATTTCTTCCTTGTCCACCAGAAGGCAGCAGGCGGTGCGCTTAACATCCTTCATATCCAGCATAGCCCGCAGGGAGGTATAGGAGCAGACACGGTCATCCTGCCCATAAGCCAGAATCATGCTGCGGTCAAAGCCCAGTTCTCTGGCCTTGCCAGCCGGCACCAGGCAGAGTTCTGCGGACTGGAAGTCGGCTTCTTCCAAACCGTATTTGTCCTTAATCAGCTGCAGGACACCATCTTTGACACTTTCCTTATCGTCCTTTTTCAGCGGGTAATTGCCCACGAGAATATCGAGGCTTTCCCCTTCGATAACCTTGGCGGCATTTTTCTTCATCTGTTCCTGAGAAAGGTGGATAAGCAAATCCGTAACGCAGAAGACGGGGTCGCTTTCGTCCTCACCAATGCAGATTTCCACCACGGAGCCGTCTTTTTTCGCCACGACACCATGCATAGCGAGTGGAATCGTCACCCACTGATACTTTTTGATGCCGCCGTAGTAATGCGTGTCCAGATAAGCCAGTCCGCCATCTTCATAGAGGGGATTCTGCTTAACATCCAGACGGCAGGTGTCGATATGCGCACCTAAGATATTCATGCCCTGTTCCAGCGGTTCCGTACCGATGTTAAAGAGCACTACTGCCTTTTCCATATTGACGGCGTAGACCTTGGCTCCTGCCGTGAGTTTTTCGCCGCTTCTGATGATGTCCGTCAGATTGCGGTAGCCGGCAGCTTCAGCCTGCTTTACCGCTTCCTTGACGCTTTCCCGCTCGGTTTTGCAGGTGGTCAAAAATTCCCGATAGCCTTTATTCAGGGCTTCTAATTCCTGTTTTTCCGTATCACTGTACTGGCTCCAGAGGGAGTCTTTTTTTTCTTCGCTCATTTCTATTCCTCCTTATGCTTTCAATAGATATTCGTTGATGATATGGATAAAGTCTTCGCGTTTTTCGGCCTTGTTGAATTTATCGCGGAGAATTGCACCGTGGGTTATGCCGCGCGTATACCAGGTGGCATGCTTGCGCATTTCCCGCGGGCCGATATAATCGCCCTTGTATTTTAGGAGCAGGTCCAAATGGCGGATAATGACCTCCGCCCGCTCCTGCATGGTCGGCTTGGGCAGGATTTCGCCCGTGCGCAGGAAATGGGTGAGCTGTTTGAAAATCCACGGATTGCCCTGCGCGCCGCGGCCAATCATCACGCCGTCAGCGCCGGTAACGTCAAGAATCTTTTGCAGGTCCTGACATGTGCGCACATCACCGTTGGCAATGACCGGCACCTTGACCGTTTTTTTGACCTCGGCGATGATATCCCAATCGGCCCTGCCGCTGTAAAACTGTTCGCGGGTACGGCCATGCACAGCAATGGCATCAACGCCTGCCGCCTCGGCGATTTTGGCGATTTCCAGCACATTTACATGCTCATCATCCCAGCCCTTGCGCATCTTCACGGTGAAGGGCATCTTCACGGCCTTGCGGATAGCGGACAGAATGGCATAGGCCCTGTCCGGGTCACACATCAGCGCCGAGCCTTCGCCGTTTTTGACGATTTTCGGTGCAGGACAGCCCATATTGAAGTCCAGAATATCCGCCGTACCCAAATCCTCCACGTATTTTGCCGCTTCCGCCGCCATTTCCGGCGTACTGGCAAAAATCTGCATGGCAAGCGGGCGTTCGCCCGGTTCCGATTCGAGCATGGTCAGCGTGCGCTCGTTGCGAAAGTGAATGCCCTGCGAGCTTACCATTTCTGCATAGCAGAGCGGGCAGCCCATATCGTGGGCGATAATGCGGTAAGCGGTATCCGTAACCCCCGCCATCGGCGCCAGAAATACCGGTTCGTTAAATGTAAATTTTCCTATCTGCATGGCCATGGGTTAAGC
>DJYL01000165.1:2915-4125 GCA_002448495.1 Pseudoselenomonas ruminantium
AAATGGTCAACCTTGTCAATGGTTGCGGATTCCTTGGCAATCATACGGGCAAGGCCGCCTGTGGCGATAACCTTCATGTCCTTGCCAAATTCTGTCTTTATCCGGCGCACGATTTCATCAATCTGCCCCACATAGCCGAAGATAATCCCTGCCTGCATGCCCTGAATGGTGTTGCGGCAGATAATCTGCTTAGGCGGAACCAGCTCGATACGCGGCAGCTGCGCCGCCGTCTGGAACAGAGCATCGGCACTCGTGCCGATACCGGGCGCAATCACGCCGCCCATGAAATCGCCATCTTCACCCACCACATCATAGGTGGTCGCCGTACCGATATCAATGACAATCAGCGGACCGCCATACTGCTCATAAGCGCCGACTACGTTCACGATACGGTCAGCACCAATGGAACGGGGATTTTCGTAGTGCAGCTTAATGCCCGTCTTAATGCCGGGGCCTACGACCAGCGGCTTTAAGTGGAAGTAACGCTCGCACATCTTGACCATCGGCACTACGAGCGGCGGCACAACCGAGGAAATGATAATCGCATGAATATCGCTCATGCTGATGCCCTGATAGCGGAACAAATCATTCATCAGCATGCCATATTCATCCCCGGTCTTCTGTCTGTCCGTGGAAATACGCCAGTGCTTCATCAACTTCTTGCCTTCATAGGTGCCCATGACAATATTGCTATTGCCGATATCCAAAACTAATAACAAAGGATTTCCTCCTAAAACTTCATTTACCACTTGCCACTGCGGGGACGGATGGATACGTCACCGGCCAATACTTTTTTCCGGCCATCTGCGGTATCCACCAGCAAAGCGCCATCTTCATCAATATCCACAGCGCGGCCAAAATAAACCTCGCCGTCCCGCACGCCGATAACCTTGACTTCCTGCCCGAGCGTGATGCTGTACTGGCGCCATTCTTCGAGCACCGGCGCAAAGCCCTGCGCCTGCACCCGTGCATATAAATCATCCATAGCCCGAAGCACGGCCTGAAAGAATTTCACGCGGGGCAAGGGTTCGCCCTTCATCATGCACAGCGAGGCTGCCACGTCGCGAATATCCTCAGGAAACTCCGTCTGCTCAATATTGACGTTAATCCCCGTACCGATGACGATATAATTGATGCCGTCCATTTCGGCACTCATTTCCGTCAAGATGCCCACGAGCTTTTTATTCTCATAAAGCAGGTCATTGGGCCA
>DJYL01000029.1:0-138 GCA_002448495.1 Pseudoselenomonas ruminantium
ACTCCCCGTTCGCCCCAAGCTACGGATTATGCAATCAGCGAGAACTCGGTACCCCCGTAACAAGAACATCGATGTACTTGTTCCCTGTCACCGTGAAGATGCCAGCTTATACGGACAACGCTTAGGGCGGAGGTGGTG
>DJYL01000029.1:273-3270 GCA_002448495.1 Pseudoselenomonas ruminantium
AAACGATAGTTCCTGGACATTGAGTTGAACATACGCGCCGCCGGTCTTGCCCGGCGCAGGCAACTAAAAAAGCCCATACATTTGCTTGTGGGTCATTTAGTGCAACGGCGAAAAGTATTACCACCTCCGCCCCACTGCGCTGTAACTCAAAAAATAAAGTTCGTATTGTCAAACTGCAATTTGCCAAAAGGCCGCTGACATTTTACGTCAACGGTCTTTGGGTCTTGTTTTATTGGGCTTGTTTGCCGCTCAGCATGATGGACAGGAGTACAGCACAGGCCAAAAAGAAGGGATAGTAGAGACAGGGGATAATGCTGAGACTGGTGATACCGGCTAGTGCCGAGGCGATAAGCAGCTGTGCGCCGTAGGGGATAATCCCTTGGGCGATGCAGGAGAAGGTATCCAGCAGCGAAGCGCTGTCGCGCGGTTCAATGCCGTATTCTTCGCTGATGGTTTTGGCGATGGGGCCGGCCACGACGATGGCTACGGTATTGTTGGCGGTGGCGATGTCCATGAGGACGGTCAGCAGGCCGATGCCGAGGCGGCCGCCGCGGGTGCCCCGGAAATAACGGCGGACGAAGTTCAGCAGGGCTGCAAAACCGCCGCCGTCCCGCATAATCGCACTGATGGAGGCAGCGAGAATCGTGACAATCATGGTTTCAAACATGCCGTTTGTTCCCGCGCCCATAGCAGAGAAGGCTGTGGATAGTGTCGTGGTGCCGGCGGCGATACCGAAGACGAAAAATAACACAATGCCTGTTCCGAGCACGCAGAATACATTAATGCCCATAAGGGCCATAATTAAGACAATGAAGTAAGGCAGTGCCAGCAACAGGGAATAATCAAAGGTGCCCAAATCAATTTCTGCGGCTTGGAAGGCCATGACAAAGAGCAGAGCCAGGGTTGCCAGAGCGGCAGGCAGGGCGATTTTGAGGTTGGCATGGAATTTATCCTGCATGCGTGTTCCCTGTGTGCGGGTGGCGGCAATGGTGGTGTCGGAGATAAAGGAAAGATTATCGCCGAACATCGCACCGCCGACCACAGTGCCCACCGTAAGCGGCAGGCTTAGCCCCGCGCTGGCGGCAACCGAAGCCGCAATCGGCACCAGTACGGTGATGGTGCCGACGCTCGTGCCCATGGACATGGAAATCAGGCAGGCAATCAGGAAAAGTCCGGGGATGGCAAAGGTACCGGGCACGAAATTCAGGAGCAGATGGGCGGTGCTTTCGACTCCGCCCGCCGCTTTGGCAATGCCGCCAAAGGCACCGGCCATCAGAAAGATAAACAGCATAATGGTGATGTTCACATCACCGATGTTTTGGGCACAAAGTTCAATATTGCCGATGAAGCTGCGTCTGCGGTTCTGGAAAAAGGCGACAATCAGCGCCAGACCGAAGGCTACAACCACCGACATCACATAGAAGCCCATCTGCCCCTCTGTCGGGGCGATGTATTCATACCAGATGCCCGCGCCCAAATACAAAACAAGGAAGACGAGAATAGGCAGCAGCGCCGCCGCCCGCGCCTTGGGCTGGTTATCATATTGTTTCACGAAAAAAATCATCCTTTAGCAAAAATATTTTTTAATTTGGCCGCAACCATTTCCGGTGTGATGGCCTTCATACAGGCATTGGTTCTGTGCTGGCATTTGGTTTTCAGACAACGCAGGCAGTCGTGGGGACTGATGATGAATTCATGTCCTGCCGTCAGTGGCCCATAGACATCCGGCTGAGTCGGCCCCCAGAGGGAAAGCGTCTTGCAGCCGATGGCATCGGCGATATGCAGGGGGCCGGTGTCGCAGGAGAGCAGCAGGTCAGCCGATTTTAAGAGGGCGGCAAGCTCTAAGAGACTGGTCTGTCCGGCGATGGACAGGCTGGGGCGGTTCATTTTTGCCTGTGCTTCTTTAATGAAGACTTCATCGCCGGGGGAGCCGCAGAAGACGATTTGCACATTGGCTGGCAGGGCGTTCAGCGCCTGCCCAAAGTTGGCCGGTTCCCAGTTTTTATCCGGCCAGGTGGTGCGGATTGTGACCATTAAAAGCGGCTGCTGCCGGTCAATGCCACGCGTCAGCCAAAAGTTTTCGGCAAAGCTGTCCAGACCGGCAGGCAGCTGGAGGGTCAGCCCCGGCGTGAATGTGGCCAGGTCAAAGCCCAACGGCATAAGGGCGCTTAAATAGCGGTGCACCTTATGGGGGCTTGCGATATTCGGCGCCATTTCGCTCATAAAGAGGGGGTTGCCCTCGTGGCGTTCGTGGATGCCGATGCGCCGCTTCGCACCGGAGAGCAGGGCAAGAATTCCCGTCAGAAATAATCCCTGAATATCCAGCACCAAATCAAAGTGCCGCGCCTTTAGGAGAGCGCGGGCTTTTTTTAGTTCGCGGTAAGCGGCGGGCAGATTAAAGCCGGCAAAGGCCTTGTCCAAGGGGCGTCTGTCCCAGACAAGGACTTCGTCAATATGGGGATTTTCCGTCAGCAGTTTATCGGCAGGGGGGCTTACGAGCCAGGTGATATGGCAGTCCGGCTGGAGTTTTTTCAGTTCTCTGGCCACGGGGGTGGCATGGAGTACATCGCCGATGGCTGAGAGCCTCACAATTAGGATTTTGGGGGGAAGTTTATTTTTCATAAAGGTTGGTTTTGCCTTTCGTTCATAGTACAATAAAATGATAGACTTATATTAGCATAGTAACGGGAGATTGTCCAAGAGAAAGGAACGGGCGATGTTAAAGGATATCACGATAAAATCGGTAGCCAGCAGTGATACGGTGTATCGGCGGGGCGTAAAATACTATAATGATGACCGGGTGGAGGAGCTTGTACCGACAAATAACGCGCAGACAGAATGGGAAGCCGTGGTTTATGGCTCGGAAGCCTACAATGTGTACGTGAAGCTGAACAAAAAAAAAGACAATGTGGAAACATATGAATGTGACTGTCCGGCAGCCGATCAGTATTTAGGAGCCTGCAAGCATGTGGTGGCGGTGCTGAAGGAAATTCAGGA
>DJYL01000126.1 GCA_002448495.1 Pseudoselenomonas ruminantium
AAAAGTCGTTGCCGTAGGCGGCGCTTGGACGGTTCTGTTTCAAATGGGCAGCGTTATCCCGCTGGCCTCGAATAAACTACAGGCCCATGACACCTGGCTGGCTTATGTGCCCGTAGAGGTAAATGGTGTCCTGAGCGAAGCAACGGTAAAAATCACCGATGATGACAGCGTCCACAAAGGTTTCCTCCCCTGCACGCAAAACAACTTTATTCGTCAGAGCATGAAATTCCTCGGTGACGAATATGGCTGGGGCGGTATGGACGACAGCGTGGATTGTTCCTCCTTTGTCGCTGACATCTACCGCAGCATGGGCATTGAACTTCCGCGCGATGCCGACCAGCAGGAACTGGCCATGCCCCAGAGCCTGAAATTCGAAGGGCTTAATACGGCCCAGCGCTTTGCCAAGGTAAAAGAGGCACCTGTTGGTGCCCTCCTGTTCAAGCCTGGTCATGTGATGATGTACTTAGGACAGGACACGAAAGGAAATCCCCTCGTCATTCATTCGGCCAGCAGCTACTTCACCTTTGATAAAGGCCAGAAACAGAAACACTATATTCGCAAGGTACTCGTATCGGATTTGCACTATCAAAACGGCAAAGCTGTCGAAACTATCGATGGCCTGACCAGCGCAGGCTTTTGCGCCAAATAAACGTATCTAAAGCAAAGAGGATTGCCCGTCATGAGCAATCCTCTTTTTGTTTCACGTGAAACAATATCTTATTTTAGGCTTTTGCACCTGTAGAATACATCTTAATCGGTTCCGGATTATCCTCGATGCTCCAGACACCGCAGGGGCAGACACCAGCGCAGATACCGCAGCCGATGCACTTGTCAGGGTCGGATACATATTCCCAGCTGCCATCTGCTTTTTCGATGCGGGTGATGGCTTTTTCCGGGCAGGATTCCAGACACATCTTACAGTCACGGCAGGTACCGCAGCTGACGCAGCGTGCATGGTCGTCCACCGGGTCGCCGAGCAGGCAGTGATGGCACTTGTCAAAGTAAGCCTTGGAGAGTCTGCCTGCCGGAATCTGCTGTTTCTGCGGGAAGGGTTTACCCTCCTGCCCCATCACATACTGGTCAACGTAGTAAGCCGCTTTACGGCCACTGCCGATGGCGTCTGTCAGTCTGCCCGGCTTGATGGTATCACCGGCCGTGAATACGCCCTTAGCAATGGACTGGTCAGCCTTCGGCACCAGCCAGCTCTTGCGGAAGAATTCAATGCCTTCATCCTCGGGCAGAAAGTCGAGTACCGGCTCCTCACCGATAGATACGATAACCTGATCGGCGGGGATAAAGGTACCGTCACTTCCGTATACGCCCTCGGCGGTAATCTTACTGGTGAAGAACGGCCAGACCAGCTTGCCCCCCAAACCTTCGACATAGTCGATTTCTTCTTTAAAAGCCGCCGGTTTCTGCACATCGACAGCTACAACCGTTTCCGCGCCCATTTCATAAGCGCCACGGCAGGTATCCATACCGGAGTTACCGGCACCGATAACGACAACATGCTTGCCCGTTTTCGGATGCTCACCACGGTTGATGGCCTTGAGGTATTCAAGCCCCATAGTCAGCCGTTCTGCGCCTTCCCAGGGGAAGAAGCGAGATTTCGTGCCGCCCGTTGCCACAACCACCGCATCGTGTTCACCGCGCAGCTGGGCAAATTTATCTTTATCCACCTTGCAGGAAGATACGAATTTTACGCCCACGCTTTCAATGCGTTTGAGTTCGGCTTCCAAAAGTTCATGGGACAGACGGCCGCGCGGGATAACCTGCTCCAGCTTGCCGCCGATATGCTCCGCTTCATCATAGACCGTTACGCTATGCCCTTTGCGAGCCAATTGCCAGGCGGCTGAAAGGCCTGCTACACCGCCGCCAATAACGGCGATTTTCTTGCCCGTCTGTACGGAAGGTTTAGCCACCGGCAGGAAGGCCGAGCGATACCCCAAAGCGCCAATCTGAATCGGCTCATCAATGCCGCCGCGGGTACAGCCATCCATACAGGGATTCGGACATACGGAACCGCAGACCGAGCCGGGGAATGGCGTATACTCAAGTTCCAGCTGGAAGGCTTCATCGAGCTTGCCCTGACGAATCAGGTCAAAGCGGCGCTGAGTCGGAATTCCAGTCGGGCAGTTGAATTCGCAGGGTGCCGCAAATTTGGCATTATCCCAGCTCGGTACACGCAGACGGTAAAGCCCTGTCGACAACGTGTTATGCACTGCAAAATCATCATGGGCAACATCGGAGAAGATACCACCCTTGACCCATTCATTCAAGCGAAAGGCCTGCATGGACGGCTTATTGTTGCCCTTGGCTGCCTTTTCGGCAAAAGTCAGCGGCGTGAGCTTCTGCCATTCCTGCCAGTTGGTAAGTTCGCCTTTCAATTCCGTACGTTCGATATGGCTCAGGAAATCGTCCATACCGCCCTGCAGGAAAGCAATATCCTCATCATCTAAGGGCAGGCATTTGATATCCGCGGGGAAGTCATCGACATTGCCACGGACATAAACGACACCGCCGACCATGCCGACACAGGCACGTTCACCGAGCACAGAAGTAAATTCTGCGCTGTCATAGCCGCAGACCACGGCCCGGCCGCCGCCCATAAATTCAAAGGAGAAGGAACCGGTATTCTTGAGAATCCAGAGTTCCGGTTCTTCATAGAGCGGGTCATGCTTCATGAGCGAGCCAGTACGCGTACCGCTGCGCCCACCGATAAAGATTTTGCCGCCGGAGGAGCAATGGCCTGCCGTATCCCCGGCATCCCCCTTGACGGTGATGATACCGCCGGCGTTGAGCCAGCCGACATCCGCAGAGGTTGCCCCCTCCACCACGATTTCCGTGCCCGGCAGGCACATGGAGCCTGCACGCTGACCGGCATTGGTGATATGGAAATGCAGCGTCTTGCCTTCCGGATGCCATAGCGGGCCGCCAATATCATGCTGACCGGAAGCCGCTACCTCAAATTCCGTTTCGCCCTGCCGTACAGCCTCCTCAATCGCCAGCAGCAGGTCCTGGGTGGACATACGGTCATGTCCCTTCATGGTATCAATTTTGAACATTACGCTATCCCCCTCTTAACATACATACTGAATGCCCAGCTGGTCGGCCACGGCCTTGTCCGTGGAAACCAGTGCATCGCTGCGGCCGATAGGCAGCGAACTGTTGCCG
>DJYL01000022.1 GCA_002448495.1 Pseudoselenomonas ruminantium
CCCCCTAATAAGTTCAAATAATTAATCGGTATATGACATTCTCGAAGCTGGCTTCCGGGGCTAATGGATGCCATGCCCGTAACATCACATAAAAACATTCTACGCAAAAACGGACTTCAAGTCAAGGACTTTTTGAAAAAAATTCAGCATTCCTTAAAATAGTTAATCGTCCGGGCCAGCCCTTCGGCCAAATCCATTTTCGGCTGCCAGCTCAGATTCTGCACAGCGGCTTCATGACAGAGCATGGAACGGTTGATATCCCCTTCTCTGGGTGCAGCAAAAGCCGGCTCCACCGTTTTGCCGGAAGCTTTGGCCATAAGTTCAATGAGGTCTAAAAGGCTTGTTTCCGTCTGATTGCTGAGGTTGTATACGGCATTAGCCTTATCCGTGGTCATCGCCGCAATGATGCCTGCGGCAATATCCCCGGCATAGATGAAGTCGCGGGTCTGCCGACCATCGCCGAACACCGTAATCCCCTGGTCTTTGGCAATGCGCTTGGCAAATATGCTGATTACCCCGCCTTCGCCGGTATCGCCCTGACGTTCACCATAGACATTGGCAAAGCGCAGCGCTACATAGTCCAAGCCATACAGGTCATGATAGAGCTTTAAGTATTTTTCTACCGTTACCTTGGAGAGTCCGTAGAAGGACATCGGTGCCAAGTTTTCTTCCTCACGAATGGGCAGTTTGTCCTCGGTTACATCCCCATAAGAAGCTGCCGTGGAGGCAAAGATGATGCGCTTTACCCCGCTGTGGCGGGCGGCTTCCAGAATATTTACCGTACCCATGACATTTTCCGAGGCATCAAATTCAGGGTCTTTAACGGATACATCGACCATCGTCTGTGCAGCTAAGTGCACAATAACATCAAACTTAGCCTGTTCAATCTTTTCGCGTGCTGCTTTGTCGCGGATATCCATTTCCCAGCAGGTGCAGGTATCCTTGCCCTGCGGCAGGTGCTGCCAGGTGCCTGTGCTCACGTTATCCAAAACCGTTACTTCATGTTTTGCCGCCAAAAGCTGGCGCACCAGATGCGAACCGATAAAACCTGCTCCACCTGTTACTAATACGTTCATTATATAATCCCCCTCTGTACGGAACTTCCTAAATGCGCCGTACTATTTAATAATTCCACTGTCGGATTGGCCTCCGCATCATAGCGCACGATATTCACCGCCGTATTAAACTGGCGGATGCTCCAAAGATACTGCAAAGGCATATGCAGGGCTGCCGTCAACATCGTGCGGAGCACAGCACCATGCGCCACCACCACAATGGTCTGCCCATCGTGTTTTGGGAGCAATTCTCCAAGTCTTTTGGTAGCACGTTTCTGCACCGCAGGAAAACTCTCGCCACCGGGAATTTCCAAAATATCCGGATGCTGCAAGAAATTGGCCATCGCATCTTCCCACTTATCCACAATCTGCTGATAAGTCAGGCCTTCCCAATCGCCAAAGCTTAGTTCCCGAAAAGCAGGTTCTGCCTGTACCTTCAAACCAAACTTTTGGGCTATCGTCTCTGCCGTCACCATCGCTCTTTGTAAATCGCTGGCGTAGATGGCATCCACCTTTTCCACGGGAAAATTCGCGGCAAGCTTCACCGCCTGCTGCCGGCCTTCCTCAGAAAGCTGTACATCCGACTGCCCCTGATAACGCCCCGTCACATTCCATTCGGTTTGGCCGTGACGAATAAAAATAACCTTTGTCAAACTATTGCCTCCAATGCCTTGAGCATTTGTTCGTTTTCTCCGCGAGTACGTACTGCCACGCGGATATATTGCCGGCCTTCCAGCCCGGTGTAATTGGCGCAGTCGCGCACCAATATTCCCTGCTGCCGCATCTGCGCCGTCAGCTCACTGCTAGTAAGGCCTGTATCTTCTACGTTCACCATAATGAAATTCACGCTGGGAGGAATTGGTCTAAGCCCTCTGATAGCGCCGAGGCGCTTATAGAGCCAGTCCTTTTCCTGCTGCACGAATTCACGGCTTCTCTTATGATACGCCTTTAAGCCCAAAGCCGCAACCCCTGCCGCCTGCGCAAGGCTGTTGACATTCCAGACGTCCTTGGCTCTCTCCAGCCGCCCGACAAGCTCCGGGTGACCGCTGGCAAAGCCCAGCCGCAGCCCCGGCATGGCAAAGAACTTCGTGAGTGAACGGACAACAAACAAATGCTCATACTGACCTGTCAAAGCCCTGACGCTGTATTCACTATCCGTTGGCAAAAAATCCAAAAACGATTCGTCAACCACCGTCCATATACCCTTGCTTTCCGCAAAAGCCATGAATTCTTCCCGCTGCGCTCTGGTCAGCAGCTGCCCCGTAGGATTATTGGGATTGCCAAAAAAAACGCAGTCCACAGCCGAAAAATCACGGCGCAATCTGGCAAAATCCACTTGAAAATCCGCCTCTGCCGAAAGCTTAGCATATACCAACTCCGCACCGACAGCCTCTGCCGCACGCTGATAATCGCTGAAAGACGGCACCGGCAGACCTATCCTTTGCGGCCGGATAACCTGCAAAAACAGGTAAAACAACTCTGCCGCCCCATTGCCCAGCACAAGCTGTTCCTGCTCCAGACCATAAAACGCACTAACGGCCTGCTTTACCTGCCGGGCTGCGGGGTCAGGGTAATGGATAATCCCGGCAATATTGTCGGCAATGACCTGTCCCACCTCTGGGGCCAGTCCCAACGGGTTGATATTGGCCGAAAAATCCAGCCACTTTCCCCCGACAGGCGCTTTGCTATAAATATTGCCGCCATGCTCAAACTTTTCCATCCGCCTGACCTCGTTTCTGCCTATATGCTGCGCACTTGCTGACAAAGCTTTCTGCCGCCTTGGGGCAGCCGGCAAAATGCAAATGCAAGTAACTGCCCAGCACATTTTTTAACCATTTCCCAGCAGGGTATGCCGCATTATTGCGCAGCTTTCTAAAGGTAAAAGCTGCCTGTTCAGCTGCCACAGGCACCTGTTCCTTGGAAAAGTGGAACTCATGCCCCCGGAGCTTTTCGCCCTTGCTGCCCAGCAAGGAATCAACTGCCAGCTCTGCCTCCACATAGCCCACCATTTGCAGCTTGGCCGTCATTTCCGTCCGCCCCGGCAGCGCCCCCACCATGGCGTGGCTTCTGCCCTCAAAATCCGTCAGGCTTTCCATCATATACATATAGCCGCCGCACTCTGCCAAAATCGGCAGCCCTGACTGTGCCAGCCTGTAAATATCCTGCCGCATGGCCTCATTCGCCGCCAAACGCGCAGCAAACATTTCGGGAAAGCCGCCGCCGATAAGCAGCCCGTCCACCGCCGGCACCTGTGCATCATGCAGAGGACTGAACGTGACGATTTCTGCCCCGAGCCTGCGCAGTACCTTCAGACTGGCAGGATAATAAAAGGAAAACGCCTCATCCTTGGCTACGCCAATCCGGCATTTATACCGACACTCGTTCAGCTGCAAAGGAGCGCCTGATAGTAAAGGCCCGGCGCTTTCAGCCAGAGCGGTCAATTTCTCTAAGTCAATCCTTTGGGCTATGACCTCACCAAAATGTCCGATCAATTCCCTTTCGCGGTTTTCCTTCACCGGCACCAAGCCTAAATGGCGCTCCGGCAAATGCAGGGAATCGTCCCGGCGCAATGCCCCATAGACGGGAATATTGATTTTGTCCAATGCCTCCCGTATCATGGCCTCATGGGTATCCGAACCCAATCGGTTAAGGATAACTCCGGCCAGATTAACGTCCTTATCATAATCACGAAACCCTTGGGCAATAGCTGCCGCTGAGGCTCCCATGGACTTGGCATCAATCACCAGCAGCACAGGGGCATGAAGTACCTTGGCAATCTCCGCCGTGGAGCTTATCCCTTGACGGCCGCCATCGTACAGCCCCATCACGCCCTCAATCAGCGCCATGTCTGCGCCTTGCGTTTCTTCCTGCAAAATATCCGGCAAAAGCGCCTTATCCGTCAGCCAGCTATCGAGGTTATGCGCCGGCCTGCCGCTGGCCAGCGCATGATAGCCGGGGTCAATGTAATCAGGGCCAGCCTTGAAGGACTGCACCTGCCAGCCCTGCTGCCGCAAGGCAGCCAACAGCCCTGTAACAATGGTGGTTTTCCCTGCCCCCGATTGGGTAGCAGCCACCACCAGCCTTGGTATATTTCTCATGGACGTCTAACCTCCACTCCCCCGGCTCGCAGCTGAGCCAGTCCCATAAACTTCACTGCCGTCTGCCGGGCAATTTTCTCAGCCTGACCAGTCACGACTTCCGCCCCAAGCTCCGCCGGCCACCAAAGCCCCAGCACCGTACCGCTGTGCGCCGCATTTACCCCCAATGCCCCGGCTTCCCTGCCTGCCTGCCACAAGGCCGTCAGTTCCTGCTTGTACAAATTAGCCTGATTGAGAAAAGCGCTCTTGGTCGCGGCTCTGGCCAGCGCCGCACCATCCTGCCCAGCCATGGCTTCACGAAAAGCGGTCAGCATTTCTCCCATGACCTGACGGTCAATTTTTGACAGGTCAATATTCTCCTGCGCATGAAATTCACAGGTATTTACCGTCCCCCCTAAATCAAAAACGGCAGCACGAAGAGCCGGCAAACCATGATAGCTTGCCAGCACCCGGCCAGTTATATGATTCATCAGCACAATTCCCGGACAAAAAACACCATCGGTAGGCTCAATAGCGGTGGCTATTTCCATGATAAGCTGCGCGTTCCAAGGCTGGCCAAACGCCTCCATGACCGCCACGATTACTGCGGCGATATCCGCACTGGAAGAAGCCATGCCCTTGCCCTGCGGCAGTTCCGATGTCAGTCTTATACCGTAGGGAAATTCTTTTTTTCCCAGGCGCGACAAAGTCAGCGACAAGGCCAGCTGTGACTTCTCCCCCAAGCCATATTGGCCGGAAAAACCGCTGCTGACCTCCACTGTCGTATATTTATCTATCGGGCAGGTTCCCAAAAACGGCTGCCCATCGGCCCAGCCCTGCACCAATTCCCCACAGGAACCGGGCACACGCACCACAATTTCCATCTACAGTCTCCAGAATTATTACCCACAAATTTCTACACTAGCATATATAATATCATACTTATGCACCAAAATCCATGTTCCCCTGTCTGTCAAATCCTACCAAAAGCAACTTCCATAGCCCCCCAGAACCATCATTTCTAAGCCGCCTATACGGCGGAATACGCAAAATGCAGATGGTTCAGCAATGCGTTATATTTCTAAGCCGCCTATACGGCGGAATACACGGTGGATGCCGGGGGAAATGTCAGCGTCAATTTCTAAGCCGCCTATACGGCGGAATACTATGAACGGTTGCGATGGCGGGGGATGCACTCTTTCTAAGCCGCCTATACGGCGGAATACGGCAGCGGCTTTCTAATGTTGGTATGCCCATTTTTCTAAGCCGCCTATACGGCGGAATACGCAAATCCAACTCCGCATCTAGCACCGATACTTTTCTAAGCCGCCTATACGGCGGAATACAAATACACCTTTCCAGGCATGACACACCTTATTTTCTAAGCCGCCTATACGGCGGAATACGAGGTATCCGCGTTGGTCAACAGCACGGAAAATTTCTAAGCCGCCTATACGGCGGAATACTTCAAACAGCAATGCGACGGAATTCTCTGACATTTCTAAGCCGCCTATACGGCGGAATACTGGTGCGATGGTTGCCCGGCGTATACAGGAAATTTCTAAGCCGCCTATACGGCGGAATACCGAGCTTCTTTGAATCTCAGCGCGGGGAATCTTTTCTAAGCCGCCTATACGGCGGAATACGGCGGCGGCATCATGGTACTGGCATTTGCCGATTTCTAAGCCGCCTATACGGC
>DJYL01000192.1:0-2567 GCA_002448495.1 Pseudoselenomonas ruminantium
TTGCCCAGCACATAGAAATTCCCATGCGCCTTGGCAAAAATCTTGCCGTCTTCACTTTCAAGCTCGCTTTCACAGGTCATCGTATGGCGGCCATCATGCAAAACCTTTGCCGTGGTTACAACTTTGGCGGTAAGCGGCACCGCATGCAAAAAATCCGTGGTCAGGCTGATTGTTACCACCTTCTTATTGCAGGCCAGACACGCCGCTCCCATAGCTGTATCGGCCATCGTCATCAGCACCCCACCATGCGCAATGCCGTACAAATTGGTATGCACCTCGTCAATGGGCAGTTCCAGCCGCACTTCCCCCGTGGGCAAAGGCTGTACCTGAATATGCAGATATTCCACAAAGGGATTATGATGATAAAAGCGCACAATCTGTTGCTGTAGTTCCGTAAGTTCCTGACTCATAACGCACCTCATTAATCTTTTTCAATGCCTAAATTATACACCTCCCCTGACGAAAATGCCAAATGCTACACTAAGAAACGTTTTTCAACGACATTTTTGCTGATTGCAACAAACTAAGCCCGCGAATGCTGGTGATGTTTTCCGCAGCTTTTGACAAGCCTGTCTATGGCGAAGGAAAATATTACCAGCATTTGTGGGCGCCTTTTCAACGATTTTTAACATAAAACTAAACTTTACAAGGTTTTTGCCTTCCCCATAACGAATATAAACTTGTATTGTTCTATGCAGAAAGAAGGTCTTAACATGCAAACGTATAAAATCGCCGTCATTGCCGGCGACGGCATTGGCCCGGACGTAATCAACGAAGGCAAAAAGGTGCTCAGCGGCATTGCGGAAATGGACGGCAGTTTCCAAGTGGAATTTACCGACTTCCCCTGGGGCTGTGAATATTACCTGCGGGAAGGCAAAATGATGCCCGAAGACGGTTTAGAAATCCTCAAAGATTTTGACGCCATTTACTTAGGTGCGGTCGGTTATCCCGGCGTGCCGGATGATGTTTCCCTGCAAGGCCTGCTCTTAAAAATCCGCAAGGGCTTTGACGAGTACATCAACCTGCGCCCGGTAAAACTCCTCAAAGGTGCACCCTGTCCCCTCAAGGATGCAAAAGAAGAGGATATCGATATGATTGTCGTGCGGGAAAACAGCGAGGGCGAATACGCCAACGCCGGCTGCCGCCTCTATCCCGGCACCGAGCAGGAAATTGCCCTGCAGACCGGCGTCTTCTCCCGCAAGGGCTGTGAGCGCGTTATCCGTTACGCCTATGAACTGGCCAAAAAAGAGGGCAAGACCCTGACTAATGTCAGCAAGGCCAATGCCCTTGGCTACTCCATGGT
The DNA here is from genome assembly GCA_002448495.1 of Pseudoselenomonas ruminantium. GTDB lineage: Bacteria > Bacillota > Negativicutes > Selenomonadales > Selenomonadaceae > Selenomonas_A > Selenomonas_A ruminantium_I. The sequence continues at coordinate 1,304 of DJYL01000192.1, forward strand.
GTTCTGGAATGAAATCTTTGCCGAAGTGGGCAAGGACTATCCCGAAGTCAAAACTTCCAGTCTCATGGTGGATGCCGCCAGCATGTTCTTCGTGAAAAATCCCGCCCGTTTCCAAGTCGTCGTGACCAGCAACCTCTTTGGCGACATCCTCACGGATTTAGGCGCTGCCATCGCCGGCGGCATGGGGCTTGCCGCCGGTGCCAACCTCAACCCGGAGCGCAAATTCCCCAGTATGTTTGAGCCCATCCACGGCAGTGCACCGGATATTGCAGGCAAGGGATTGGCTAATCCGCTGGCCGCCATCTGGAGTATCAGCCAGATGCTCGACTTCTTCGGTCAGGAAGCATGGGGCGCAAAGGTCATCAACGCCATCGAAACCCTGCTGTTGGAGAAAAAGACACTCACCCCCGACTTGGGCGGCAGTGCCAAAACTGACGAAATTGGCGAAGCAATTATTGCCATCCTTCGCCGATAAAAACATAATCAAGCAAAACTAAACCCACGGGCGCCTTATCATATCTATGTAACATATACACAATTACCCCCACCTGACCTTCCCGGCGTGGCCGTGATGCTTTGCCAAAGCGGAGCGTTTGACCGTAAGCGTTAAGAAACAAATTTTGACCATACAAAAAAATAGCTCTAAAAGCCATTTGTCTGAGCACAGCGAGTTTATGGCTTTTAGAGCTGTTTGATTAAACGGTCAAAATTTGTTTTAGCTTACGGTCTAAGCGCAGACTGGCAAAGCATCACGGCCACGCCGGACAACTTTGTCTGCCGCCAATTAATAGTTTTCCGCATGAACCTCGAAGTAACTCTGCGGATGTGCGCATACCGGGCAAAGCTGGGGAGCCTTGGTGCCCACCACGATATGACCGCAGTTGCGGCATTCCCAAACTTTTACTTCGCTCTTCTGGAATACTTCCTGCGTCTCGACATTTTTCAGCAAAGCGCGATAGCGTTCCTCATGGTGCTTTTCGATATCGGCTACGAGACGAAACTTTGCTGCCAGTTCCTTGAAGCCTTCTGCTTCGGCGGTTTTGGCAAATCCTTCGTACATATCCGTCCATTCGTAATTTTCCCCGTCGGCGGCATCATTAAGATTCGTCACCGTATCGGGAACCGCACCGTCATGGAGTTCCTTAAACCACATCTTGGCATGCTCTTTTTCGTTGTCAGCAGTTTTCAGGAACAGGGCGGCAATCTGCTCATAGCCATCTTTCTTGGCTCTTGAAGCATAGTAGGTGTACTTGTTGCGCGCCTG
>DJYL01000192.1:2705-4526 GCA_002448495.1 Pseudoselenomonas ruminantium
TATTTGCTCATACGTTACTACCTCCCAAAATAGAATTGACTACACATGGATATTTTACCATGAATCAGCCGCCCTCGTAAACGGAGCGGCTGATTCAGATTATGAACTTAATTACACTTTGAACTTCTGAACTTCATCCTGCAGCATACCGGCCATCTTCGCCAGTTGTTCGCTGTTGGAGTTCATCTCATGAACAGAAGCCGACTGTTCCTCGGTGGCCGCAGATACGGTTTCGGAATTGGCCACGACACTGCGGCTCATTTCCTCAATATCCTTGATTGCTGACTGGCAGCTGTCGGCACTGTCTGTAGCTTCCTTGGAAGCACTGGCAATCTGCTGGGAACGATTGGAAATCTTTTCCACCAATTCCACGATAGCGGAGAACTCTCGTCCGGTTTCTTCCACGCTGTCTTTGGCGGTGGACAAATTTTCCGTACCTTCGTTCATGCTGTTGACGGCCTGCTGGGTTTCATTCTGAATCTGGCCGATAAGACCGGCAATCTGGCTGGCGGCTTCTTCAGACTGGGCAGCCAGCTTGCGGATTTCGTCTGCGACTACGGCAAAGCCTCGCCCGGCATCACCGGCGCGGGCCGCCTCAATAGCGGCATTGAGAGCGAGCAAATTGGTCTGTTCGGCAATGCCGGAGATGGTATCGGTTATGCGCCCGATTTCATCGGAACGCTCACCCAGGCTGTTGACCACGCGGGCAGATTCGCCCACGACTTCGGAAAGCCGTGCCATATCCTTAACGGTACGGGTAACCACCTGATTGCCGTTCTGGGCTTTTTCGGTAGCTTGCTGGGTTTCCACGGCTGCCCGGCGGGCGTTATGTGCCATGCCGCCAATGCGTTCGAGCAGGGTATCCATGGACTGAGAAGCTTCATCGATGGCACTAAGCTGCTTATTCGTTGCGCCTGCTACATCGGTAATGGACTCGGCCACCTGCTGGCTGGCCGCCGCCGACTGGGTAGTCATTTCATTGAGCTGGGCTGCATCATTTGCCACCTGATCAGCAGACTCCTTGATGGAGCCCATGAGCTGACGCATATTGCCTCCCAAGACCTTGAGGATTTCCACCATCTGGCCGATTTCGTCTTCGCGTTCCGTATATTCCGGCTTAACGGGTTCTGCCCGATAATCCCCATGAGCAAATTTCTGCAAACGTCCCGTCACAAAGCTGATGGGATCGCCAAAGCTCTGGGCAATTTTCACGCCCAACAGCGCCATAATAACCGATACCACCAAAATGATGATAGCAGAAATCATGATTTTCTGATAAAGGGCCTTCTGATTAGCCTCCATGTATTTGGCAGCTTCAGCATCGATGTAGTCAATCCAGGAGCCGGTACCGACAATCCAGCCATAGGGCTTAAACTCCATCACATAGTTGCGCTTAGGCAGAGGCTGGCTTTCGCCCGGTTTCGGATAGGAAAAGTCCACAAAGCCGCCGCCATCCTTCTGGCCTTCCTTCCACATGTTTTCCATGTAGGGAACGCCATTGGGGTCTTTTTCCCCCCGGCGCATCTTGCCTTCTGCAGAACGGTTGCCCGCATGGGCTACGCAGATGCCTGTATCCTTTTCATCAGCAAAGAAATAGCCTTTGCCTTCGTCATAACGTACTGAACGCATAACATCGAGAGCCAGACTCTTTGCCTGTGCCTCCGTCAGTTCTCCGGACTGCTGACGGGCATAGATGCCATTAAGGGACGATACCAGTCCCTCCGTCTGCAACCGCAGTTCCCTATCGTAATGTGCCGCCAACTGCTGGCGATACTCCTGTACAGCTACATCATTATCCCGAATGGTGCTGTATATAAAATA
>DJYL01000100.1:0-4794 GCA_002448495.1 Pseudoselenomonas ruminantium
CTTCCTCTTGGCGTTTCAACGAGGTGGGAGATATGATTGTTGCCTGTTTGGATATTTTTGCCTCGTTATAACGCCGTTTGTGATTGACTTCCAGCGTTTTGGGGAGTAAAATTAATTGATGGAATCAACTTAGTGCTTTAAGGGGGATTTATAAATGGATGAATATGTAAACTGGGGACGCTGGTTCTCCATCCTGCATCGCCGTTCACAGCTATTTGTCGTAGAGGCCTGTCAAAAGTTCGGGCTGACCTTTTCGGAATACAGTATGCTGATTCGCCTTTATGATAAGGAAGGGGCCAAGCAGGATGATTTAGCGGCGCTGCTCTACCTCGATAAAGCGGTCGTGACCCGTACCATTAACCTGCTGGTCAAAAAGGGTTTTATCTATCGGGAGGCCGATACGGTAGACCGCCGTATCCGCCATATCTACCTCACGGAATATGGCCGCCAGCAGCATGATTATCTGCGCAATGTCATTCAGGGCTGGATTGATTATCTGGTTGAAGATATGGATAAAGATGAGGTTAAGCAGTTGTTTAACGGTTTCCATAAGCTGGTGGACAGGGCTTGTGATGCGGATTTGGTAGAACTGGCCAAAAAATTACCGACAGGGGGGGCTGTGCGTGAAAAACTTTAAGTTTTTGGCGGCGGTATTCCTTTCCGGTGTGGTTTTGCTAAGTGGCTGCGGACATAAGGAAGCTGTGACGGATAAACCGGTGCTGGTAAAGACACAGCAGGCCGGTACGGCAGGCAGCGAGTCAAGCGGTACATATTCCGGTACGGTAAAGGGCCGCTATGAAACCAATATGGCTTTTCAGGTAGGCGGGCAGATTATCTCCCGCAATGTGCAGGCGGGCAGCCGCGTGCGGGCGGGCGATGTGCTGATGGTCATTGATGCCCGCGATGTTTTGCAGCAGTCCAATCAGGGGGATGCACAGGTGGCATCTGCCCGGGCGCAGTTGGAACTGGCCGAAAAGAATCTGGAACGCTATACCCAGCTGTTTGAGGAAAATGCGGTATCCCGAGCAACCCTTGACCAGTATCAGACCAACTACGATGCGGCCTTCGCGGCTTATCGCAGCGCTTATGCCCAGCAAAAGCAGGGGCATAATGCTTTAGGTTATACCAATCTCGTGGCTGGAGCCAATGGCGTAGTGTCGGCAGTTGTGGCTGAGGAAGGTCAGGTTGTTTCTGCCGGACAGACGGTACTGACTTTGGTACAGACCGGGGAAATGGAAGTGGAAATCGCTGTGCCGGAAAACAAGGTCAGTGAACTCACTATCGGCATGCCCGTGTCGGTAAGTTTTTGGGCCTTAAAGGGACGGGCTGATGGTACCATCCGGGAAATATCTCCCATGGCTGACAGTATGGCCCGCACCTATAAGGTTCGCGTGTCTGTTCCCGAACCGCCAGAGGGCATGCAACTGGGCATGACGGCAAGTGTTTCCTTCAAGGACGACAGTAATGCTGTTGCTGATAATATGCTTTTGCCGCTGACGGCAATTTTTCAGGACGGCGATACCCCACAGGTCTGGGTAGTGGGGGAAGATAACACGCTTATCGCCAAAGCCGTCACTGTGGAAAATTTTGCTGATGACAAGGTCATGGTAACGGGGCTGAGTGCCGGTGATTTGGTGGTTACTGCCGGTGTGCATAAGCTCCATGAAGGCCAGACTGTGCGGACGGAGGCGGACTGATGCGGAATCTAACAGAAGTCAGTCTCAAGAACCGGACCTTGGTCTGGTATTTTATCATCATAACCGCTATTGGCGGTGTGCTGTCTTATTTCCAGTTAGGACGTATGGAAGACCCGCAGTTCACCATCCGGCAGATGGTCATAACGGCGGCCTGGCCGGGCGCTACGGCAGAGGAAATGCAGGAGCAGGTCACGGACAAACTGGAAAAACGCCTGCAGGATACGCCGCATCTGAAAGCGATAAAAAGCGAAAATCGTCCGGGACAGGTGGTCATCTATGTCGAGCTGGATGATGAAATCGCCAAGGCTGACATTCGTCCGGCATGGCGTGATGTGCGCAATTTCTGCGAGGACATCAAACGCAACCTGCCGGATGGCGTATATGGCCCTTATTACAATGACCGCTTTGATGATGTGTATGGCACGATTTACGCTGTGACCGGCGATGGCTATAATTACGAGGAATTGCGGCAGTATGCGGAAAAGACCCGCCGTCTGCTCCTCAATGTTCCCAGCGTGCAAAAGGTTGAGCTTATCGGGGAACAGCAGGAAAAAATCTATGTGGAACTGGATACCGCGAAGCTTTCCGAATTGGGTATCAGCCCACAGGTCATTTCCAATGCCTTAAAGACACAGAATGAAATGACGGCAGCAGCGATGGTGGACACGGATTCATCCAATGTCTATCTACGCCTGTCCGGTCAGTTTGCCGATGTAAAAGCCGTGGAGGAAATGCCCATCAGCGTGAATGGGCGCAACTTCCGTTTGGGCGATATTGCCAAAGTCAGCCGCAAGTTCAGCGATCCGGCTGATAATAAGATGTTCTTTGATGGCGAACCGGCCGTGGGAATTGCCGTGTCCATGGAAGATGGGGGCAATATCCTTGACCTCGGCGAAAACTTAAAAAAACAGGTCGCAGCTGTACAGGCCGAAGTTCCGGCAGGTGTAGAAATTCGGCAGGTGGCCAATCAGTCGGAAGTGGTCAAATCCTCCATTAACGAGTTTATCAAGACGTTGATGGAAGCGATTGTGATTGTGCTCGCGGTAAGTTTCCTGTCATTGGGCGTGCGCACGGGCATGGTCGTGGCCTGTTGTATCCCGTTGGTGCTCTGTGGTGTGTTTATCTCCATGTATATACTGGGAATTGATTTGCACAAGGTTTCTCTGGGCGCGCTCATTATCGCGCTGGGCTTGCTCGTGGATGATGCCATTATCGCCGTGGAGATGATGAGCGTAAAACTTGAGGCGGGGCTCTCCCGCTTTGAGGCCGCCTGCTTTGCCTTTAAGGCTACCGCCAAGCCCATGCTGACGGGGACGCTTATCACCTGCGCGGGCTTTATTCCCGTGGCGTTTTCCAAGGGCATGGCCAGTGAGTTCTGTAATGCCTTGTTCCCCGTTATCGGCATTGCGCTGGTGCTCTCGTGGGTGGTGTCGGTCATGGTGGCGCCGCTTTTGGGCACCTATATGATTCGCGTAAAGCCGAAAACCGATGCCCAAGGGGAAATCAATCCCTATCAGAGCCGCTTTTATGTGGAGTTCCGCAAGGTGCTGCATTGGTTTTTGAGCCATCGGCAGGCTGTGCTCGTGGGGACAGTCGCGCTCTTTGTGGTGTCGCTGCTGATGATGCCGCATATCCGTCAGGAATTTTTCCCCACGTCCACCAGACCGGAAGTGCTGATGGAACTCAAACTGCCGGAAGGTTCGTCCAAGGCGGCTTCGCAGGAAGTGGCTGCCCGTATGTCTGCATTTTTGCAGGAACGGCAGGATTTACTCGAAAACTATGCCTATTATGTAGGCCGTTATACACCCCGTTTTGTGCTGACCGTTGACCCGAAGGCCGAGACGGATAATGTTACCCATTTTGTACTGGTGGCCAAGGATGTGCAGGCACGCGAAAAGCTGGCCGCCGAACTGCAAACGGCCTTTAACGAGGAATTTTCCGATGTGCGGGCCAAAATCCAGTACATTCAGACCGGCCCGCCGGCAGATTACCCGGTGATGCTCCGCGTGACGGGCTACAGCACCGAACAGACCAAGGAATTGGCGCATCGAGTAGCTGACATTGTGGCGGCGGACAGCAACAATTACAATGTAAATCTGGACTGGAATGAAAAGAGCAAGGTCGTCAAGCTGGAACTTGACCAGGACAAGCTGCGAGCCATGGGGCTTAGTGCGCAGGCGGTAAAGCAGATGATTTATACGGAGGTTACCGGCGCAACTGCGGCACAGTTCTACACCGGAGACCGGACGCTGGCTATCACCCTGCGGCTGGCGGTGAATGACCGTGAGGATTTAGGCAAGCTCGGCAGTCTGCCCATTTATCTGGGCAGTGCGGGCTATGTGCCTTTGGAACAGATTGCCAAAATCTCCTATGATGCAGAGGAAGCCCTGATTAAGCGGCGCAATCTGATGCCCACCATTACGGTGCAGGCGGATATTCATAGCGGCACGGCCAATGATGCAACACAGAAGGCCTATGAGGCAACGAAGCAGCTGCGGGATGACCTGCCTTTGGGGTGCAGGATTGAACCGGCGGGCGCTTTGGAAAACAGCAATAACTCGCTGGGGTATCTCTTAATCCCCATTCCGGCGATGCTTTTTGTCATTATGACCCTGCTGATGTTCCAGCTCGATAGCGGCAAACAGATGGTACTGACCCTGCTCACGGCGCCGTTGGGACTCATTGGTGTGACCTGGGGCATGTTGCTGACCGATTCGGCCATGGGCTTTGTGGCAGAACTGGGGATACTGGCGCTCTTTGGTATGATTATCCGCAATTCGGTTATTCTTATTGACCAGATAAAGAAGCATATCGCAGATGGCGAAAGCCCCTATGATGCCGTGGTGGATTCGGCTGTTTTGCGCTTCCGTCCCATCATGCTGACGGCGGCGGCGGCCATCCTCGGCATGATTCCGCTGATGGCCAGCTCCTTCTGGGGGCCGATGGCGGTGGCGATTTCCAGCGGACTGTTGGTGGCTACCGTGCTGACACTTCTGGTGCTGCCGACTATGTATGCGGTGGCTTATAAGGTCGAAAACAAGTAAGTTATAAAGATGTGCTAAGGCGCCCGACTGACTGGTAATATTTTTCCTTCGCC
>DJYL01000100.1:4885-5739 GCA_002448495.1 Pseudoselenomonas ruminantium
AGCTGCGGAAAAACATCACCAGTCAGTCGGGCTTATGTTTACGTTACAATGATGTGCATTTATTCCCATTCCATGATGGCGGCGATCTTGTCTTTGAGATACGCCGCTGTTTTTATATGCCCCAGAATATTGGGATGGGTACGGCCGTCGGTATAGTCTTCGGGGGCGAGGAGGGGGGCTTTGTCGTTAATGGGGATAAAATACATTTTGGCATCCTGCTGTGTCTGGACGCTGGCGGCTATCCAGGCGCGAATTTCAGCGGGCAGGTGGGAGGGCAGGGGCTCCAGGCAGATTATTTTGGCCTGCGGATTCATCTGCCGGATTTTTTGGAGGAGGGCATTGTAGGCAGTGCAGAATTCTTCTTTGGTCGGTTTGCGGTGCGGGTCGCTGAAATCGTTTGTGCCCAGGGCCACGATTACGGCATCAACGGGAAAATTGCGGCTGTTCCATACAGGATTGTCCTTGCTGATGGCAGCGTGAAAGAAGGTCCAGCCGTAGCGGTCAATGGCGCGGGGCTTGTCGCTGGGCCAGGGGTCGGCGTAGTTATGCACAACACCGCCGCCGGATTTGGCGACTACGCTCCAATCCGCATCCAGCAGGCGACTGAGCAGCGGAGCATAAGACATATTGCCGTCCTCGGACACAAAATAATTCGTGCCGTTATAGGGCATTAAATTTATGGAACCGGCGGTGATGGAATCGCCGATAAATTCCAGCCGCCGCTGTTTGTCGGCAGGCGGTGGGATAAGTTTGCCGCCCTGCTCCAAAATAAAGCCCTTGAACTTGCTGATTCCTGCCTGGCCTTCGGTGGCGCGGACAAGGGTCACGAGGTGTTCTTTGTCCTTGGCTAATCC
>DJYL01000089.1:0-16853 GCA_002448495.1 Pseudoselenomonas ruminantium
CTGATTGGCGCACTGACATCAAAGCGAAGGTATTGCGGCACATAACCGATAATCGGCTGCCCCTTGCGCCGCCCGTCAGCCGCCGTATACTGCAAGCTGCCCTTATGCGCCACCTCGCCCAAAATGGCCTTTAAGAGCGTACTCTTGCCCGCCCCATTAGGGCCAATCAAAGCCGTCAACTGACCGCAATGCAAATGCAGATTAACGTCTTCAAAAATGGTCAGATTTCCAATCCGGACACTAAAATTTTCAATTTTTGTACAGCACAGCTTGGCACAGTCACTGGAAGATGATGCCCTATGGTGCATAATATTCCTAAACAATATTCCCGCTCCACATCAAAATGATTCTTATTCCTTGGCAAAAAGCGCCTTGGCAAAGTCTTCAGCCACGAAGGGGCGCAAATCCTCAATCCCCTCGCCCACGCCAATCCACTTCACCGGCATGGAAAGCTGGCTCTTGATGCCAATGACCACGCCGCCCTTGGCCGTGCCGTCCAGTTTGGTCAGCACCACACCGGAAATCGGTGCGGCCTTGGTAAAGAGTTCAGCCTGACTGATGGCATTCTGCCCCGTGGTGGCATCAAGCACCAGCAGGGTTTCATGCGGTGCTCCAGGGATTTCCCGGCCAATCACACGGTTGATTTTTTCCAGTTCCTGCATGAGGTTGGATTTATTCTGCAAGCGGCCGGCGGTATCGATAAGCAGAACATCGATATTGCGAGCTGTGGCGGCCTTCACGGCATCATAGGCTACAGCTGCCGGGTCAGAACCTTCTTCGTGCTTGATGAACTGAGCGCCGCTGCGCTGCGCCCATACCTCGAGCTGGTCAATAGCTGCCGCACGGAAGGTATCTGCCGCCGCCAGCATAACGCTCTTGCCCTGCGCCTTGTAATAGGCAGCCAGCTTGCCAATGGTCGTGGTCTTGCCGGCGCCGTTTACGCCGATAACCAGATGCACTGTCGGGCCGTTCTCCGCTACGCGGGTAGTATCTTCACCTGCGTTAAGGATTTCAGCAATTTCCTTTTCCAAGAAAGGCGTCAAATCCTCAGGACTATTGATTTCCTTTTTCTTAATGCCCTTACGCACAGCCGTCATAAGCTTTTCCGTGGTCTGCACGCCCACATCGGCCATAATCAGCGTTTCTTCCAGTTCATCGAGGAACTCATCATCAATATCAGCATAGCCGATAACCAATTTTTCAATCTTATTGGTCAGATTTTCGCGGGTCTTGTTCAGCCCCTTTTTCAACTTGTCAAAAAAACCCATATTCTACTACTCCTCTATTTCGTCTATTTTTACAGATAAAATCTTCGATACGCCGGCATCTTCAATGGTGACACCGTACAACGTGTCCACAGCTTCCATAGTACCCTTACGATGGGTAACGACGATAAACTGCGTATTTTCGGCAAATTCCTTCAGGAAGGAACCAAAGCGCACCACATTGGCTTCATCCAAAGGCGCATCAATTTCGTCCAATACCGAAAACGGCGACGGACGATAGCGCAGGAAGGAAAAGAGCAGGGCGATAACCGTAAGTGCACGCTCACCACCGGACAGCGCCGACAGGTTCTGCCGTTTCTTCTGCGGCAGGGTCACGAGGATATCCACGCCGGAATTTAAGACATCCTCTTCATCCAGCAGTTTCAGTTCTGCCTTACCGCCGCCAAAGAGCCGCACAAAGATATCGGCAAAGTACACCTGAATCTGGGCAAAGGCTTCCTTAAACTGCTTGGTCATGGCCTCGTCCATATCCGCTAAGATGCGTTCCAAATCCTCCTTGGCGGTGGTCAAATCTCCTGCCTGTTTGGCCATAAAGTCATGACGCTTGGAGAGTTCTTCGTATTCTTCGAGTGCATTGGGGTTTACCGGCCCCAATTCTTTTAACTTACGCTCCAAAGTCTGCATCTGGCTGCGGATTTCGGCGGGTTCTCCCTCCATGGCTTCTTCTGCCGCCCGTTCCGGGGTCAGGCCGTAATCCGCCAATATTTCCTCCTGCAGCTGCTCTAAGTGCATCTGCAATTTATTATCTGCCACTTCATGTTTTTGGATATTTTCCTGCAGGCGGTTGCGTTTCTGTGCAGCCTCATGGGCTTTCTTATCCGTGGCCTGGCTGGCTTCGAGCTTATCCATGCGCTCTTTGTAGATGTCCCCATGCTTGACCTGGCCTTCGTCATAAACATCCTGCCATGCCCGCTGCTGGTTCTCCAGCACCTGCAAACGTTCCACACTGTCGGAAAGCGTTTTGTCCAAATCCCGTTCTTCGCGTTCATTGTCCCGCAGAGCATTTTCACTGCTCAATTTCGCCTGCTGACGAAGCTCCAAAAACTGCCGGTTGCCCATAGCCTCCTGTTCTAAGCTCGCCCGCTTGACTTCCCGTTCGTGGATGAACTGTGCCAACGCATCGGCATCCTGTTCAATATCGGTCAGAGCATTGCAGATATCGGCTTCTTCCTGCGCTAGTTCCTTGTACTTTGCCTCAGCTGCGGCAGCTGCCCGTTTAGCCAGCACCTTTTTTTCCTGCAACTTGGCAAAGGATTTTTCCATAGCCGCCATGGCCTGCTCCAAATCGGCAATCAGCTTTTGCTGCTCCGTCAGATTTTCGCCCAAACGCTCCAGATTGGTACTTAACTCTGCTCGTTTAATATGAGTGTCCTGCAAGCTGCGCTGTAATTCCTGCTGGTTTTCCTCGGCCTGTGCAACCGCCTTTTCCTTATCCTGACGGCTTTGGCTTAACTCCTGCTGTTTGGCAGAAAGTTTTGCTAAGTCGGCCTTGAGTTCCTCTATTTCACCGCTGCGGTTCAGGAAACTGGTCTCTGCATGCTGACGGCTGCCGCCGGACAAGGAACCGCCGGGATTTAAGAGTTCGCCGGACAAGGTGACAATCCGCAGGCGCTGTTCATGATTTTTGGCAATCCTCAAGGCATTGTCCAGATTATCCACAACCAATGTACGCGATAAAAGGAAATCCACTGCCTTTTGATAGGAGCCATCCACCTTGACGAGCTTATTGGCCCAGCCGACAACGCCGTCATCTGCACCTTCGCGGATGCTCTGCGAAGGACGAACTACCAGTGTGGATAAGGGCAGGAAGGTAACACGCCCCTGCCGTTCCCGCTTTAAGTACTGAATCGCGGCTTTGGCCGTATCCGTATCTTTCGTGACTACATTCTGGAGATTGCCTCCCAGCGCCACTTCAACAGCGGTAATATACTCCCTGGGCACATCGATGAGTTCAGCCACTGCCCCGGCCACGCCGCTGCGCCAGCTTTCCTGCGCTCTGAGCACCGCTTTTACGGCTTTGCCGAAGCCCTCATAAGCCTGCTGCATCTTCTGCAGGAATTGAAGTTTGCTCTCCCCGCTTCTAAGCTGCTGTATGCACTCGTTTAGCTGACGGATTGCAGCCTGTTGGTCTGCAAAAGCAGTATTTTTTTCCTGCTCGGCAGCATGGCTTTGCTGCTGCAGCTGCCGGATTCGGTCTTGCTCACGCTGTAAGTCCGCTTGCAGCTTATCCTGCAAATCCTCCAGTTCAGCCAGCTTATCCTTTGCCTGCTCCAGTTCCCGCTCGCGGTCTTCCTGACCATCCGTGCCATTTTGCAGATCCCGCTCAGCCAAAGCATATTCCTGCTGTTTGGCATTCCAGATAAGCTGCTGTTCTTCGCGGTTCTTCTGCAAAGCGCGGGCTTTGTCTTCTTCTTCGTGGATGCGCTTTGCCAGTTTCTTTTCCTTGGCCCGTTCTTTCTGCAAAAACTCATCCAATAACGTCAAATCCTGCTTATGCCGTCCTGCCTGTTCCGTAAGCCGGGCAATATCAGCCACAGCCATAGCAATTTCATGACTTAATTCCTGACGCCTGTCTAAAATTTTCTGGCGGGCGCCATCACTCTGATCCTGCCGCTCATGCAGCATGGCCAGTTCCTGAGCCGCTCCCTCCATCTTCTGGCGCAGGGCTTCATTTTTTTCCGCCTGTTCCTGCAAAGCCCGCTCCAAATCAATGATTTCCTTGCCCAGCCGCTCTTTTTCTGCGGCTACCGCCTGCACTTCGGTATCTGCTGCCAGCGCTTCATCCCGCAGAGCGGATAATTTGGCATCATTTTCCTGTTTTTGCGCTGCTTCCCGCGAATAATCCTGCGCCAGCTTGCTCAGCTTGCACCGCTGATATTCTTCCTGCAATCCGTTGTAAATCCGGGTCTTTTCCGCATGGCGGGCTAATGGTTCCAGCTGATTTTCAATCTCGTGAATAATATCCTGCACGCGCACGAGATTGTTTTCCGTATCCGTAAGTTTTCTGACGGATTCCCGCTTGCGGTTGCGGTACTTGGTAATTCCCGCCGTTTCCTCGAAAAATGCCCTGCGGTCTTCCGGACGGCTGTTTAAGATATCGTCAATGCGGTTCTGACCGATTATACTCATGCCGTCATGACCGATGCCCGTATCGGCAAAGAGATTATAGATATCCTTCAACCGACAGCGGGAGCGATTGATGTAAAATTCACTTTCCCCGCTGCGGTACAGGCGGCGGGTCACCACCACTTCCCGGAAATCCACCGGCAGTGTGCCGTCATTGGCAAAGAACAGGGAAACCTCCGCCACACCCAAAGCCTTGCGGGAGGCCGAACCGGTAAAGATGATATCCTCCGCCTTGGTCCCGCGCAGGTTGCGGACATTCTGCTCACCCAGCACCCAGCGGATGGCATCGGTGATATTGCTCTTGCCACTGCCGTTCGGGCCAACGATAGCGGTTATCCCCTGGTCAAAATCTATGGTTATCTTATCTGCAAAGGACTTAAATCCATAAGCCTCCAAGCGTTTTAACTGCAAACTCTACACCTCATTCACGATTCACACATATCTTATATCATAACATATTTACGCCCTTTGCGAAACCGTGTATAATAGATGGCAGATATATCTGAATTTTCATCTATAATGAGGAGGAAAGCATATGAACCCCAAAGCCATGTTCAATATTTCCTATGGCCTCTATGTCCTGACCGCCAATCTGGATGGCAAGGACAATGGCTGCATCATCAACACCGTCACACAGGTAACCTCCGACCCCAATCAGATAACCATTGCCGTCAACAAACTGAACCACACCCGCGATATGATTGCCGCCAGTAAAAAATTTACCGCATCCATCATCAGTCAAAATGCCGATTTTGAACTATTCAAACGCTTCGGCTTCCAATCTGGGAAAAACGTAGATAAATTCGCGGGCTTCACAGCCGCCCAGCGCGGAGCCAACGATGCCATGATTATTAACGAAGGCACCAACGCCTATATCGCCGGCTGGGTCACGCAGGAAATCGACCTGGGCACCCATAGTCTTTTTATCGCCAGCGTTACCGATATGGATATATTAAACGATACCCCCGCAGCAACCTATACCTACTATCACCAGAACATCAAGCCAAAACCGCAGGATCCCGCCCCTAATAAGAGCGGCAAAACCATCTGGCGCTGCAGGATTTGCGGTTATGAATACGAAGGCGATGAACTCCCCGCCGACTTCATCTGCCCCACCTGCAAACACCCGGCTTCGGATTTTGAAAAAGTTCAATAAGCAGAAATTTATCATGACCAGGCAGGTAAACACCATTGTCATAGCGAATATAAACCTATGATTTTTTCAAGTAAGGAAAGGCGTGGTATAGTGAAAGCATTTAAGAAAAAACTATTGATTGGTGCATTATCGGCTATGGTCTGCTGCAGCTTTACTTATGAGGCAGAGGCAGCTTCTTATCAAGGAGCAACCAATCAGGCGAAGGACATTACGAAACAAGATGATTTCAAGACGATATCTGGTAATAAGCATACAGCGGTAGATTATTTGGTATTTGTCAATAAAACCCACAAGCTGCCGGATGATTATGAAGCAAAACTGCCCTTGATAACGGTAAAAAATTCATTTGGCCGTGAGTTCCAGATTGAGCCGGAAACCTATCGTCATTTTGAACAGCTGCGCACTGTGCTAAAGCAGAAAGGCATTCAGATTGAACTGGATTCCGTATATCGCAGTGTAGCCCGCCAAAAGGAAATTGCAGCTGAATTTACCCAAAAGTATGGGGCTGACTATGTGAAGAAGTATGTAGCTGTTCCGGGGTATTCCGAACACCATACAGGCTTAGCCGTAGATATCTGTCTGGTCGTGGATGGAAAGATTATTGATGATAACGATGAAATGATTGCACAGAAGGAAATTTTTGCCCAAATTCATCCACTATTGACTGAATATGGCTTTATCCTACGCTATCCGCAGGGAAAAGATAATATCACCGGATACAGTTACGAGCCTTGGCACTTCCGCTATGTTGGCAAAGAAACTGCAAAAAAAATCAATGATGCGGGCTTGACCATGGAAGAATATATGAAATAAATAGTTCAAGATAATTTTGAGTACAAAAACGATTTCATAAGAGCAATAGGCTGCTGCACATAAAGGTGCAGCAGCCTATTTTGACGTAAAAAAGATTGGGCTGTAATATTAAAATTCTTCGCTCTTGCTGGCGATTTTTTCCTGAACGTATTTGATGAAGTCATCCACCTTCATCACTTCGCTGTCCTTCACACCACGTTTGCGAACAGCTGCCGTGCCGTCAGCCATTTCCTGATCACCGACCACCAGCGTGTACGGCGTCTTCTTGACCTGGCTTTCGCGGATTTTGTAACCCGTCTTTTCGTTGCGGTCATCCACTTCGACACGCAGGCCGAGGTCAAACATCTTCTTCTTGAGCTCATAAGCGTAATCGGCATGTTTGTCCGTAATCGGCAGGATGCGCACCTGTACCGGAGCCAGCCAAGTCGGGAATGCACCGGCATAGTTTTCAATCAGGATACCGATAAAGCGTTCAATCGAGCCGTAAACCACGCGATGCAGCATAACCGGACGATGCTTTTCGCCGTCTTCGCCCACATACGTCAGATCGAATTTTTCCGGCATCAGCATATCGAGCTGAATCGTACCGCACTGCCAGGTACGGCCAATGGAATCACGCAGATGGAAGTCAATCTTCGGGCCATAGAAAGCGCCATCACCCTCGTTGATGACATATTTGAGACCGCGATGCTCCAAGGCATTGCGCAGAGCATTCGTGGCATTCTCCCAGATTTCATCCGAGCCCATGGAATCCTCAGGACGCGTGGAAAGCTCTGCCGTATACGTCAGCCCGAACGTGCTGTACACTTCGTCAAAGAGGTCTATCGTATGCTGGATTTCTTCCTCAATCTGGTTCGGCGTAATAAAGAGATGCGCATCATCCTGCGTGAAGTTGCGGACACGGAACAGGCCATGGAGTGCGCCGGAGAGCTCGTGACGATGCACGATACCCAGTTCGCCAAGGCGCAGAGGCAGGTCACGATAGCTGTGCTGATGGGATTTATACACCAGCATACCGCCCGGGCAGTTCATGGGTTTTACGGCATAATCTTCATCATCAATCTTCGTGAAGTACATGTTTTCCTTGTAATGATCCCAATGGCCGGAAGTCTCCCAAAGCTTGCGGTTCATAATCATCGGCGTCTTGATTTCCTGATAGCCATAGCGGCGATGTACTTCGCGCCAGTAGTTGATGAGCTCGTTGCGAATGACCATGCCGTTCGGGTGGAAGAAGGGGAAGCCCGGGCCTTCTTCATGCAGGCTGAACAAATCCAGTTCCTTGCCCAGTTTGCGGTGGTCGCGCTTAGCCGCTTCTTCGAGCATGTGCAGGTATTCGTCAAGGTCAGCCTGCTTTTCAAAAGCCGTACCATAGATGCGCTGCAGCATCTTGTTCTTTTCGCTGCCGCGCCAGTATGCACCGGCCACACTCTGCAATTTCAAAGCCTTAACCTTGCCCGTGGATACGACATGGGGGCCGGCGCAGAGATCCGTGAACTCGCCCTGCGTATAAAGCGTAATCAGCGCATCTTCCGGCAGGTCGTTGATGAGTTCTACCTTATAGCTTTCGCCTTTTTCTTCAAACATCTTAAGGGCTTCGCTGCGGCTGACCTCCTTGCGTTCCAACTTGAGGTTTTCCTTGACGATTTTCTTCATTTCCTTCTCGATATCCTTGAGGTCAGCTTCACCAAGCTGTCTATCCATATCGATATCGTAGTAGAAACCATTGTCAATCGCCGGGCCGATAGCCAGTTTTACATTATCGTCCTTGTAGAGGCGCTTTACGGCCTGTGCCAGAATATGGGATGCCGTGTGTCTGAGTGCCCAGCGGCCATCTGCTTCTTCAAACGTCAAAAACTCTACTGCACAGTCCTTATCAATAACCGTCGTGAGGTCTTTCGTTTCGCCGTCAATCTTGGCAGCCAAAACTTTCTTGGCCAGACTGTTGCTGACCTGTTTTACAAAATCCAGAACGCTGACGCCCGCTTCTACTTCGCGGACGGAACCGTCCTTCAACGTAATCTTTAACATACAATTCCCTCCTAAAATCAAAAAAGCTTCGTCCCTGAATAGGGACGAAGCTATCGCATCGTGGTTCCACCCTGATTGCCACTAGAATTCCAGCGGCCACTCAAGCTCTCGTAACGTAAGAGTCCCGTCCGGCAATACTAGCCAAAAGCGTTCCTGCCGGCAGCTCCAAAGTGGTAATCGCAACAACTAGCCCGAAACCATTTCACCAAACAGATTCCTCTCTAAGAGCCGTTCCCTTGCCATCATGTCTTTGTCTTTGCCTTTTACCGATAGGCTTATTATAGGTTGGTTAGATGGACATGTCAATAGATAGCCGTAAATTTCCAAAGCAAAATTAAAAAAATTATGAAGCAGCTACTCCTGCGGCATTAAATCCCACAACAGCGTTCATATAAATGATTTCTAATTCATCGCAGTCTTAAAACCACTATTCGCTTTTATTTATCGCTGGATTATCTGATTGACCTTCACCCCCAACCAGGCTGCCAGCAAGGCTTTTAGCACATCACCAAAGAGAAACGGGACAACCGCCAGCATTAATCCTTCATAGAATCCTACTTTCAGCACCAGCATCATCGAGATAAGCCCGCCTACATAGGTCAGCGGTACGCCAAGCAACACAGTTGCCGCTGCATAGCGGCGAAAGCTTATTTCCTTTCCCTTGAAACAGCTTTGCAAAAAGCAGACGATTGGCCAGCCAAAGTAAAAACCTGCCGTCGGCCCCATCAAACGTCCCAAGCCGCCAACACCACCGGGATAAACCGGCAGGCCAACTGCGCCCAGAAATAAATAGGCAGCGATAGTGATAAACGCCAGTTTCGGCGGCAGCACCAAGGCCGTCAACGCAATGCCGATGGTCAAAGCGGTCACCAGGCCCGGTGTAAAGGGCAAAGGAAAGGTAATAAAGGCTGTCACACAGCAAAAAGCCAGACAGATGGCCATGCGGGTCATATCCTGCACGGAAAAACCGGCTTTCGGCAGGTCAATGGCATTTTCTCTCAACATAGGAATCACCTCAAAAAAAGACGCTTTTTATAAATACATCTTCATTATAGACATATTCATAAAAAGCGTCAACTTTATTTTCTGCTTAGTTAACCATTAGTCAGCCAGTGGCTTCATGGTCGGGAACAGGAGTACATCGCGGATGGAGGCGGCATCCGTCAGGAACATAACCAGACGGTCAATGCCGATACCTACACCGCCCGTGGGGGGCAGACCATATTCGAGCGCCATGACGAAATCTTCGTCCATGCCATGCGCTTCATCATCACCGGCTTCACGCTGTTTGAGCTGGTCTTCAAAGCGCCCCTTCTGGTCAATCGGGTCGTTAAGCTCGGTAAAGCCATTAGCCAATTCGCGGCCATAGATGAAGAATTCAAAACGATCGGTAATGCGCGGGTCTTCAGCATTGCGCTTAGCCAGCGGAGAAATTTCCGTCGGATGCCCCGTGATGAAGGTCGGCTGCATCAGCGTTTCTTCTACTTTTTCCTCGAATGCCTGATTCAAAATGCCGCCGATGCCATGACGTTCTTCGTAGGGAACGCCGATTTCATCAGCTAGTTTGCGGGCCTCTTCTACAGTTTCGCAAGCCATGAAGTCCTTGCCCGTAGCTTCCTTAACGGCATCGTTCATGCTGATACGCTTAACCTTGGAGAGGTCAATTTCCACGCCCTGATAGTTGATTACGGAAGTACCGAGCACTTTCTGGGCAGCGTTAACGACGATGCCTTCGGTCAAATCCATCATATCCGTGTAATCGGCAAAAGCCTGATAGAACTCAATGGAAGTGAATTCCGGATTGTGACGAACGTCCATACCTTCGTTACGGAAGATACGGCCGATTTCGTATACGCGGTCAAGGCCGCCGACAATCAGGCGCTTGAGGTTGAGTTCCGTAGCGATACGCAGGTAGAGGTCGATATCCAGCGTGTTGTGATGCGTGATGAACGGACGGGCTGCTGCACCACCGGCGATGGTGGACAGAACCGGCGTTTCCACTTCCAGATAGCCGCGTTCATCCAGATACTCACGGATGGAGTTAATGGTCTTGGTGCGGCGGCGGAAGGTTTCGCGCACATCCTGATTCATAATGAGGTCAAGATAGCGCTGACGATAGCGGATATCCACGTCCTGCAGGCCATGGAATTTTTCCGGCAGCGGGCGCAGGGATTTGGAGAGCAGCTCAAAGTCTTCTACGCGCACCGTAACTTCACCGCGATGCGTCTTGAACACCACGCCGCGAATGCCGATGATATCGCCGATATCGAGACGGCGGAACTGGCCTTTGTACTTTTCTTCGCCCAGTACATCAATCTTGAAGTACACCTGAATATTGCCCGTGCGGTCATTCAGCGTACAGAAGGAAGCCTTACCATGACCGCGAATAGCCATGAGACGGCCAGCGATACATACTTCGGGGCCTTCTTCGTCCCCTTCGAGGTGTTCGTTATCCTTCTTGATATCTGCCGCATAAGCCGTCACATCAAAACGGTGACCAAAGGGAGCCACGCCCATTTCCTTGAAGGCTTCCATCTTTTCACGGCGAACCTTCATCATCTCATTCAGGTCTTCCACAGGAGCCTGCTGATTCTGCTTGTTTTCTGCCATTTATGCAAATTCTCCCATCTATTATAGCTAAAATTAGCTCAAAATTTCTTTGATTTCGTACTTAATGATGCCAGCCGGAGCATGAACATCCACCACAGCGCCAACCTTCTGACCGAGAAGCGCCTGACCGAGCGGAGATTCGTTGGAAATCTTGCCTTCGTCCGGGTCAGCTTCCGTAGAACCAACAATCATAAAGGTTTCCGGACCATCTTCAGCAAATTCCAAGTCAATAACCGAAACCTTAGACCCCATCTGCACAACATCACCGGAACCAGCCTTGATGATATCGGAGTTACGGATTTTGGCTTCCAAATCCTGAATTTCACCTTCGAGGAAGGCCTGTTCGTTTTTCGCATCATCGTACTCGGAGTTTTCCGAAAGGTCCCCCAGTGCGATAGCGGCTTTCAAACGCTCTGCCACTTCGATACGGCGGACACTTTTCAAGTAGTTCAGTTTTTCTACCAGTTTATTATAACCATCTTCGGTCAGCATGACCTTTTTATCTGCCATGTTAAACGCCCCTTTGCTATTTCATCGTTTTATAGTAACTAATTTATTATATGACGGGCACCCAATCCTGTCAACCGCAGGGGCAGCCAGTTTTGCAGTTTTATTAACATCTTCTGTTAAAGACGGAGGGGCGGGGCGGCAATAGCTTTCGTCAGCTTAGACAGGCTTGTCAAACGCTTCCGAAAGCCATCGCCGCCCCGCCCCTCCTCACTAACAGCCTAATAGCTTATCACTACAAGCTATTATAACGCCTAACGAGTCAGGAGACATTTTCTTGTCTCGTTATATGCGCATTAAGCCCGTGGGGACTGGCGGTGTTTTTTCGCAGCGTTTGACAAGCCTGTCTAAGCGAAGAAAAAATACTGCCAGTCCCCACGGGCGGCCTTTGCATATTGATGTTAACCACGAACCATGCTAACGCACATAATAAGCCCGGCGGCTGATGATGCTTTTCCGTCGCGTTTGACAAGCTTGTCTAAGCAGAGGAAAAGTATTATCAGCCGCCGGGCGCCTTGTACATAACGATGTAAACCTAAATTACTTCACAACGGCTCCTGTGCTTGCCGAAGTAGTCATGCGTGCATACCGTGCCAAATACCCGTGTTTAATCTTCGGTTCCGGCTTCTGCCAGTTAGCGCGGCGCTCTGCGAGCACTTCATCACTGACATTGAGCTCGAGCTTGCGGTTCGGAATATCGATGGTGATTTCATCCCCATCTTCAATGAGGGCAATCGGCCCGCCTTCCATAGCTTCCGGGGATACATGGCCTACGCAGGCTCCTTGGCTGGCACCGCTAAAACGGCCGTCGGTAATGAGCCCGACTTTAAGCCCACGGCCTGTGATAACGGCGGTCGGATTGAGCATTTCCTGCATGCCGGGGCCGCCCTTGGGGCCTTCGTAGCGAATGACCACAACATCCCCATCATGGATTTCCCCATTCATAATGGCATCGCAGGCCGCAGGTTCCGAATCGTAGCACTTGGCCTTACCGGTATAAGTCAGCATATCCTCTGCCACAGCCGAAGCCTTGACCACGGCATAATCCGGTGCCAAATTGCCTTTGAGCACGGCAATGCCGCCTTCGGGACGATACGGCGTTTCCACGGAATGAATCACCGTGTTGTCTTCCACCGGCGTATTCTTGATTCGATCCCCCATAGTGCCTGTAACGGTCAGCGCATCCAAATGAATGAGATTTTTCTTGGACAATTCATTCATCACCGCCGAAATGCCGCCCGCTTCGTTGAGGTCAACCATATGATGTTTGCCTGCCGGGCTGAGTTTGGCAATATATGGCGTACGGCGGGAAATCTCGTCAAAGAGCGGTGCCGGAATCTCAATGCCTGCTTCATGGGCAATGGCCGTGAGGTGCAGTACCGTATTGGAAGAACCGCCAATCGCCATATCCACCGTGATGGCATTTTCAAAAGCTTTCTTGGTCAGAATATCGCGGGGGCGAATGTTGTTCTTCAAGAGTTCCATCACCACAGCGCCGGCACGTTTCGCCAGCAAACGGCGGCCGCCGGTATAAGCAGCAGGAATCGTGCCATTGCCCGGCAGTGCCATGCCGAGCACTTCCGACAGGGAGTTCATGGTATTGGCGGTAAAGAGTCCTGCGCAGGAACCGCAACCCGGACAGCATTTTGCTTCCAAATCTTCCATTTCTTCGGCAGTCATATCACCTGCAGCAAATTTACCGGCGGCTTCAAAAGCCTGACTGACGCTGACATCATGGCCTTTATAACGCCCCGGCAGCATCGGGCCGCCGGATACCACAACAGCGGGGATATTCAAGCGGGCTGCCGCCATCAGCATACCCGGAACGACCTTGTCGCAGTTCGGAATCAGAATCAGTGCGTCAAAGCCGGAGGCCATGGTCACAGCTTCTACGGAATCAGCGATAAGTTCACGGCTCGCCAGCGAATATTTCATGCCCGTATGCCCCATGGCAATACCATCACAGACCCCGATAGCCGGAAATTCAATCGGTGTACCGCCGGCAGCAGCTACACCGAGTTTGGCAGCTTCAGCAATTTCCCGCAGATGAATATGACCGGGAATAATTTCGTTAAAGGAGTTGCAAATACCAATCAGGGGCTTATTTAAGTCCTCCGGACCATAACCATTGGCATGAAACAGGGAACGATGCGCACAACGGGTAGCGCCTTTTTTTACATTATCGCTAATCATTCTTCCACTCTCCTAAGTACCAAGATACGAATATAGTTACAAGTTTACAACTTTACAATTGAATTTGCAAGTCGTGTGTTAAAATTCGATTCCTTTCTGTGCCTTAATGCCCTTTTGATATGGATGTTTAATCTCCTTCATCTCCGTGACCAGATCCGCCCGCTCCACTAGAGAATCTGCCGCATCCCGGCCGGTCATGACCAGATGCAACTCTTTTGGGCGCAGGTCAAGCAGTTCGAGCATATCTTTTTCTGTAATCAGCTCATATTTCACGGCATAGTTGATTTCATCCAGAATAACTAAATCCCATTTGCCGCTTTGAATTTCTTCTTGGGCGCGCTTGAGTGTTTCCTGTGCCGCAGCCTTGTGTTCTTCCTGGGTGGTCGGCCCTTTGTTGGTAAAGCCCAGACCACACTGGTCAATTTCTATGCGGTCATCGATATTTTTTAGGGCTTCAATGGTCTTTAATTCCCCATAGGTGCAGCCGCCCTTGATAAACTGCAAAATTAAAACCCGAAAGCCATCGCCCCAGGCACGGATAGCCAGCCCCAAGGCCGCTGTGGTCTTGCCCTTGCCGTTTCCGGTATGTACAATTACCAAACCTTGCTTTTCCATTTTCACATCACCTCAAAAGTATGCTATACTATTTAATATATTATAGATTATGCAAGAAAATCCTGTTAATGTTGGTGTTATTTTTATGAAGAAATTTTTGTTATTCACGCTGATTATCCTTGGTTTTACCATCTTATCAGCTTATATGGCGGAGAAAACCGATGTACTGGGGCTGCGCAACATGGAGCTTTCCGCTTCCTTTGACGAGCAGGACGGCAAGCTGACCCTTTCATGGGATCCGCTGCCTTATCCCTGTTTCTACAAAGTGGAAACCTATTCTCCTACCACGGGGCTGGTAGAAGGAGAACCGGAGACAAAATTCTGGGGCAGTGGTTACACCATGAACGCCAGCTATGAACTCCCTCCCAGTGCCATCCCGATGAACTATCGGGTGACGGCCTATGGCATGTTTGGGCAGTTGACTGAGCCTTCACGACCGATTGAAAATCCACTGCATACCAAGCAGCCCGTAAGCCCGTCGGTAATTTTTCATTACGGCGAGGAACATCCTGCCAGTCTTATGCCCTTTCTGGTCTGGCACTCGGTTCCCAATGCAGTATGCTACGAAGTGGAACTGCTCGCAGGCAAACCTGCTCAGGAGGGTGGCATTGCCGCGGATAAAAACAATCATTTGGAAAGCACCCAGCTGATTTTCACCAACGGCTGGCAGGCAGACCTGAAAAAATATGCCAACAGGAAATTTATTTACTGGCGGGTGCGGGCGCTGGATATTCACCATCAGCCGATTGGTGAATTTTCGCCTGCGGAAGAACTATACATTGACCCGAATCTTCCCCAGCCCAATCATCCTCTGCTGAATGAATTCGACCAGATGCCCAATTTTGAGATGCCCATTTACCCGGTCTACCAGTGGATTCCCCTGCACAATATTGAGCGCTATGAAGTTGAACTGATGATTCATCCTCCAACAGCTGAAAATGACAATGTGCCGACTGCCGATGCCGCCTGGCGCAATGTGGTCAATTCCGCTACTGCCTGTTATGATGAATACCCCCGCCCCTATGCCGGGGATTACTACTGGCGGGTGCGCGGAATTGACAAAGCGGGCAATCCTGTCGGTGTCTGGTCAGATACGGCGCACTTCGTGGTCAAACAGCAGCCAGAGCGCGTGCCGGTTGCCGTTCTCGGTGACAGCATTACCCACGGCGGCGGTGCTGTATCCAACTCCCCGGCAGCTCTCGAATACAGTTATACCACCTATTTTGATTTTCCCTGCCTGAACTTAGGGCGCAGCGGCGATACCTCCACGATGACCCTGCAGCGATTTGATCAGGATGTTCTGCCCTTTAGACCGAAAAACCTTTTAATCCTCACGGGCACCAACAGCCTGCGGGCGCCGAATCTCCAGCCGGAAATCATCATCAACGATTTGGAGGCCATCCGGCAAAAATGCGAGGCCAACGATATCCGCCCCATTTTCCTGACCTTGATGCCCATTAATCCCGCCAATATACAATTCGCCTTCCATACGGCTACCGATAAGCGTTGGGAGACAAAACTCCAGCAGGTGAACAACTGGGTGCGCAGCCAGCCATATTACATTGACCTTGAACCATATTTCTACGACCCATCCCACAAGGTCATGGACAACAAATTTTCCATTGACGGACTTCATCCGGATGTCTATGGCAAAATGCTGATGGGTGAAATCATCAATCAGCATAAGGATGCATTCCGTCCGTAAAGCGAATAAGACAAAAAGCGGTTTGACAAGCCCATATCCGGTTTGTCAAACCGCTTTTATTTTGTTCCTGTTAGGACAGCATATTTACCAATTCTTCCGGACTGATAAGCTTTGTTCCCATTTCCCGTGCCTTAACGGCCTTGGAACTGGTGCTGTTTACATCCTGTATAACCAGATAATCGGTCTTGCCGCTGACGGCTTTTCCTTCCTTTCCTCCGGCCTTTTCAATAAGGTCCACATAATAACTGCGCGGCTGCGCCATCTTGCCGGTCAGGACAAAAATCTTGCCCGCAAAATCACCAACTGGAGCTTCCTGCTTTTCGTAAGCTGCAATGCTGACATACTGTTTTAGGTTCTCTACTGCTGTAGAAAACTCTGCTGACGATACCACTTCAGCCGTCTTAGGGCCAATACCGTTTATCTCCTGCAGCATTTCCTGTGGAGACGGTTCCTCTGCCAGTTTTTGCAGTACATGATCGAGACTGCCAAATTCATCGGCCAAAATCTTGCCCACATCCGTGCCAATGCCCGGCAGGCAAAGCGCCTTGATAAAGCGAGGCAGTTCCACATCACGGCTGGCAGCTTGAATACTGCCATAGAGTTTTTCCGCCGATTTTTCGGCAAAGCCCTCTAATGCCATGAGCATATCCTTCGTAAACGCAAACATGATGGTATACATAGGACGTTCAGCCGGATGATGTTCCTTCCAGTACGCCACCATCTTGCGGGCCGTTTCAATGGACAAACCGTCAATATTCAGCACATCCTTGCCGCCGACAAAGGCAATGTCCTGCGCAATGCGCTCATCACAGGC